>JAGQVF010000197.1 GCA_020438135.1 Bacteroidales bacterium
CGATATAAATCACATCCCTGGCATGGGGTGGAGATTGGCGACGACGCCCCCGAGATCATCACCTGTTTCATCGAGATGGTGCCTACCGATACCGTTAAATACGAGGTGGATAAGGTGACCGGATACCTGAAGATCGACAGGCCGCAAAAATATTCGAACGTGGTTCCGGCTTTGTATGGCTTTATTCCTCAAACGTACAGCGGCGAACGGGTAGCGGAGTTTTGCATGGAAAAATCAGGAAAAAAAGATATCAAAGGGGATAGCGACCCGATCGATATTTGTATCCTCACCGAAAAAGATATCGTGCATGGCGACATCCTTGCCCGGGCCAGGCCCATCGGAGGTTTTCGCATGATCGACGGCAATGAATCGGACGACAAGCTGGTTGCCGTGCTGAACAATGATGCGATGTATCAACATTTTAAAGATATTTCAGACCTTCCCGAACAGGTAGTGCACCGCATGAAACATTATTTCCTCACCTACAAAGACCTGCCGGGCAATCCGCGCGATGTGGAGATCACACATGTTTTCGGGAAAGAAGAAGCCCACGAAGTGATCCAACGCTCCATGGAAGATTACCAGCAAAAATTTGAGAAGCTGGGGAATATTTTGAATTACGTGTAGTTTCGGTTTTCGTAGTTGCTGAAACAGGAGATTTAGGTCGAAACCTATATTGGCTCAAACATTCCTTTTCCTTTATTTATCTACTCACTTGTTAACATTTGTTAAATTTACGAAACTTTTCGTACATAAATTTGCAATTACGAAATACTTCGTAGTATATTTGCGTTAACATTCAAATTTTTCACAATAATATTATGCCCAAACAAAAAATAAAACCAACGGAGTCAGAACTGGAAATCCTCCAGGTGATTTGGAACAAAGGCCCTTCCAGTGTGCGTGAGATCAACGATGAGCTCAACAAAACCCGTGAAACCGGCTACACCACCACCCTGAAAATGTTACAGATCATGACCGGCAAAGGTTTAGTAACCCGAACCAAAGACGGCAGAAATCATATCTACTCGGCGGCTGTTGAACGAAATGCAGCACAACAACAATTGCTCGACAAGCTGCTGATGGGCGTGTTCGGCGGCTCTGCCAAACGGCTGGTGATGGAAGCCCTGGGCAGTCATAAAACTTCATCCGAAGAATTGGAAGAGATCAAAAACTACATCGATCAATTGAAAGGAGGAAATCCATGATCAACCTGTACCTCCTCAACGATAGCCTTTTTCATGCACTGGGATGGACCATCATTCACTCTGTTTGGCAAATCGCACTGATCGGTTTGCTTATCAAAACCGGATTGTGGGTTTCCGGGAAAAATTCGGCTGAACTCCGCTACCACCTGTTGCTGGCAGGAATGATCAGCATGATGCTGGCATCCATTTTTACATTTTATAAAATGTATGAAAACCCGGTCGCAAACATAGACCCGTTTGTTTTTGAAAATTCAATTGAAAAGGCTAATCCGGTTTTGGTGAATGCATTTCAGCCACAATCCATCCGGGCCTATGATCAAATATTAATAGATCAGGCCCTGCTTTTTATCCAGCAAAACACTTCGTATATCTCTCTTCTCTGGCTGATTGGATTTTTGTTCTTTTCCATCCGATTTGCCGGTGGCTACTGGTATCTTTCAAGGATCAAAAGAAAAGCCTTACCTGTACGAAAAAAAATCGGTGCTCTGGCACAATCAATTTGTAGCCGTTTTAATATCAAGAAACATGTGGCAGTTCTCGAATCGGTCAGTATAAAAGTGCCCATCGCCCTGGGCTACCTGAAACCGGCAATCATTCTTCCCGCAGGCCTTGCCACTTCCATCCCGTTCAATCAACTGGAAGCGATTTTGACCCATGAGTTGGCGCACATCAAAAGAAACGATTTTTTGGTGAATCTCCTGAAATCATTGCTGGAAGCCGTTTTCTTTTACCATCCTATATTCTGGTGGATCAGCAAACAAATCGAAAACGAACGCGAAAATTGCTGCGACGATCTCACCATTGCCTTTTGCAAAAACGAAACATCATTGCAGGAAGCCCTGCTAAACATTGAATTGCATAACCAAAAACTGCAGCACATTGCGGCTGCGCTTTATAAAAATAAGTTTCAACTTTTAAATCGAATAAAACGTATGAAATCGCAAAACAATTTAAACCACGGAAATCGTAAAACCCTGGCAGGATTGCTCGCACTGCCGGCCATTGTAATCATTTTTAGCCTTTCTTCGGCTTTTGTTCCGCATGAATCTGACCTGCCTGATCTTTCCACGAGCAACAATCCGGCTATTCCTGCTCATGCGGGGTTGAACATGGTGACCTTCAATCCTGCACTTGCCCTCGATGAACCTAAAACCACTCAACCGGCCGATGCTGCAAATCAAATCGTTTGTGAACCGATGGCAATGCCCGACACAAATCAGGTAAAGTACGGTAGTAAGATAAAAACCGATGATGGATATGTGTTGATGGAGTTTGACGAAAATATGAATCTTCAGGAGATCACAAAAGACGGTAAAAAACTGACCGGCGAGGAGCGTAAGAAATATGAAAAAATCGCAGCATCCTCCAGGAAAGCCTATGAAATGCAACTTCAACAAAAGGATCATCAGGAAAACATGGCAGAAATGCAGGAAAAGCTTGCATCCATACAGGAACGCATGAAAGAAGTGCAACAGCAATATCAGCAGGTTTGGAAAGAATATGCCGAAAAAAGTGCATGGGCTGGCGACAGTCTTTGGTCGGAAACATACGCAAGTGCTTTTAATGATGCATGGGCTGAACGTCAGCAGGTGCTTGCTGATTTTCATTTCGAGATGCCAGAATTTGAATTTCCTGAAGTTCCGATGCCTGAAATTCCGGAGAATTATTTCAACCGGGAAGAGATGGAAGCATATTATCGCGAAGCTGAAGAACAATACGAGGATATGATGCGCAATTATAAAAATCAGCGGGAAGACTGGCGGAAGGAGCATGAGGAGCGTGAAGCAAATATTGCAATGGAAAAGGAAGTCAGGGCACTGGAAAGAGAAACAAGGGCTTTGGAAAGAAAAACCCGTGAATTCGAAATCGAACTCAGGTCAGAACTGCTCAACGACAATGTGATCGATAATTGGGATGATTTGAAAACCATAAAACTCTCAGAAGATAAACTCGAAGTGAACGGTGAAAGACTGTCGAAAAAACTTCACAAGAAATACCTTGAAATGTATGAAAACCATACAGGTGAAGCTTTGGATGGCACACTGGAAATTTCCCGATAAATCCTTAAAAAACTAAAATAATCTAGCACCTATGCTCATATAAATTTCGAATCCGGACAAAAAATATCAAAACTTCACAAATTAATATTGTGAAGTTTTTTTTGCCCTCCTGTCATCGGAAATCTGATTATATCCTTTGTAATTTGATGTTCGCTTGAACAAACTCCGTTCTGATTTGTCTACTTTTGCGACACATGGCACGACACGGACAGGCATCGACAGAAAGGGAAACCCCGAAGAAAAAGATCACCGGTGAAGGATTGAAGCGACTTTACCGGCTTTTCCGCTTTATCAAACCCCAAAAAGGTACGTTCATTATTGGATTGATCTTTCTTCTGCTATCCAGTGTCACCACATTGATCTTCCCCATGCTGATGGGCGATCTGCTCGATTCGGCCACAAACGGAACCCTGGAAAGGATCAACCGGATCGGTTTTATTTTGTTGGGAATTTTTGTGGCCAACTCCATTTTTTCATACTTCAGGATCTACACTTTTGCGGTCGTAACTCAAAAAACCCTGGCATTGCTCAGGCAAACCACCTACAATCATTTAATACGGCTGCCGATGGTTTTCTTTTCGAGCCGGCGGGTGGGTGAACTCAACAGTCGCATCTCCGCTGATATCGCCTTGCTACAGGAAACCTTCACCAGCACCCTCGCACAATTTGTACGGCAGGTGATCACCATCGTCGGAGGGATAGCCCTGCTAACGATCATCTCCTACAAACTCACTTTGTTCATGTTGGCCATTGTTCCGGTTGTTGCAATTGTGGCCAGGGTTTTCGGAACCTTTATTCGCAAACTTTCAAAAAAGTCGCAGGATAAAGTTGCCGAATCCAACACCATCGTGGAAGAAACACTGCAGGCCATTACCAACGTGAAGGCTTTTGCCAATGAAGCCTTTGAGATTTTACGATATAAAAAGAAAACCGATGAAGTGATCGATATATCGCTGAAAGGCGCGAAATGGCGGGGCTTGTTCGTATCGTTCATTTTCCTCGCTATGTTCGGATCGATAGCCGGTGTGGTTTGGTATGGTGTTTACCTGGTAAATCAGGGCGATTCGATGACCTCCGGCGATCTGTTTAAATTTATCCTTTATACGGTTTTTATTGCCGGTTCGATCAGTGGCATGGCCGATCTCTACTCGCAAATTCAAAAGGCGATCGGTGCCACCGAAAACCTGATGGATATCCTGGAAGAAAACACAGAACCCTTTGACCAAAAGAACCTTGAAAAAGGTGAAATGGAATGTTGCAACGGGCGGGTGGAATTTAATGGTGTATCATTTAATTACCCCACACGCAAAGATGTTCCGGTTTTAAAAAACATCAACTTTAGCGTAAATAAAGGTGAACAAGTGGCGCTGGTAGGGCCTTCCGGTGCAGGAAAAAGCACCATCACTTCTTTGCTATTCCGTTTTTATGATCCCGATCAGGGTGAAATTCTGATCGATGGTCGCAACATCAAAGCATATAACCTCACCGAACTTCGCAGCAACATGGCCATCGTACCGCAGGAAGTTTTGCTTTTCGGTGGCTCTATCCGCGAAAACATCGAATACGGCAAACCGGGAGCATCGGAAGATGAGATCATGGAAGCAGCCCGCAAAGCCAACGCCCTGGAATTCATTTCCAATTTCCCCGAAGGACTCGACACCCTGGTTGGTGAACGTGGTATACAGCTTTCCGGGGGACAACGTCAGCGTATTGCCATCGCCAGGGCCATCCTGAAAGACCCGGCTATACTCATCCTCGATGAAGCCACCAGTTCCCTCGACTCCGAATCGGAACGGCTGGTGCAGGATGCCTTGCAACAACTGATGGAAGG
>JAGQVF010000198.1:0-1780 GCA_020438135.1 Bacteroidales bacterium
CCGCGCAGCGAATTCCCACAGCGTGGCTCTGAGTTTTACCTGAAAACCCTGGTGAAAAAGAGTGCTTCTCTCGGTGCCAATTGTACCATCGTATGCGGCAACACCATCGGGAAATATGCTTTTGTGGGAGCCGGTTCAGTTGTGATCAGGGATGTGCCCGATTACGCCATGATGGTGGGAACTCCTGCCCGTCAGATCGGCTGGGTATGCGCCTGCGGAACCAAACTATCCCTCTCAACTGATGAATCGGATGAACGGGCCACCTGCTCCAAATGCGGCAGGGAGTACAAAAAAACCGGAAAAACAGTAGAACAACTATAAAGAAAACGATATGCAATTTATTGATTTGAAGGCCCAACAGGCAAGGATCAGGGAACAGATCGAAGCCAATATCCGCAAGGTGCTGGATCATGGTATGTACATCATGGGCCCCGAAATTAAAGAACTGGAACAAAGACTGGCCGAATATGCCGGCACCAAATATGCCCTCGGCGTTGCAAGTGGTACGGATGCCCTGCTGATGCCGCTGATGGCAAAAGAGATCGGACCCGGAGATGCCGTTTTTACACCGGCATTCACTTTTATAGCTACGGCCGAAGTGGTGCAACTTTTAGGAGCAACACCGGTTTTTACGGAGATTGATGGAAAAACCTATAACATGGATCCCATTCATCTCGAAGAAGAAATCAAAAGGGTGATGGCCGAAGGAAAACTCACTCCCAAAGCGATCATTCCGGTCGACCTGTTCGGTCAGCCGGCCGATTACGACGAGATCAACGCAATCGCTGAGAAATACGGTTTGTGGGTACTTGAAGATGCAGCCCAGGGATTTGGCGGTGTGTATAAAGGCAAAAAAGCAGGAGCCCTGGCCCATACGGCCGGAACCAGCTTCTTCCCGGCAAAACCGCTTGGAACTTATGGCGACGGCGGCATGATCTTCACTGATGATGAAAACATGCTTGCTATTCTCGATTCCATCCGGGTGCACGGTCAGGGATCGGATAAATACAACAATGTCAGGATCGGGATCAACGGCAGATTGGATACGATCATGGCTGCGGTGCTACTTCCCAAAGTCGACATTTTTGATGAAGAGATTGAACTTCGCCAAAAGGTAGCCAATCGTTACACAGAAATGCTGGGAGCGCATGTGATAACACCGTTCGTTAAGGAACAAAACCTTTCTGCCTGGGCGCAATACAGTATCCTGCACCCTGAACGCGACAGGATCATCGAAGGGTTGAAATCGGAAAATATTCCATCGGCCATCTATTATCCCAA
Source organism: Bacteroidales bacterium (assembly GCA_020438135.1). Lineage (GTDB taxonomy): Bacteria > Bacteroidota > Bacteroidia > Bacteroidales > JAADJA01 > JAADJA01. Next base: position 1,282 of record JAGQVF010000198.1, read on the forward strand.
GCCGTTACACCTGCAGGAAGCATTCGCAAACCTCAGTTATGAACCGGGTGATCTTCCTGTAACTGAAAAAATTGCCGCTGAGGTATTCAGCATTCCAATGCACCCTTATCTCTCTGAAAAAGACCAGGATACGATTGTAGAAGCCATTATCAGGTACGCTAAAAAATAAATTTGTGAAACAAAATTTGCGGGAGACTGTTTGAAATTATTTTCGAAGACTAATAAACAAAACTATGGAAGTATATCAAGATTTAATGAACAATAAGACGAAACTGTCATTGATCGGACTGGGTTATGTTGGACTGCCCATTGCCCTTGAATTTGCGAAGAAAGTGCCGGTGATCGGTTTCGACATCAGTGAAGAACGTATCGAAATGATGAAAAACGGGATCGACCCGAGTGATGAGCTGCCTCCGGAGGCTTTTGAAGGTTGCGACATTACCTTTACGGCCAATCCGGAAGATCTGAAGGAAGCATCTTTCCACATCGTGGCTGTACC
>JAGQVF010000198.1:1863-4234 GCA_020438135.1 Bacteroidales bacterium
GATTACGTGGTGTATGAATCAACCGTTTATCCCGGAGCAACCGAAGAAGATTGTGTGCCGATCCTGGAAGAACTTTCGGGTTTGAAATTTGTCGAAGATTTTAAAGTGGGATATAGCCCCGAACGGATCAACCCGGGCGACAAAGTACACACCATTGTTACCATCAAAAAGATCGTTTCGGGATGTGATGATGTTTCGCTTGAAAACATTGCCAAAACTTACGAACTGGTTGTTCAGGCAGGTGTTCACAGGGCACCGAGCATGAAGGTCGCCGAAGCTGCCAAGGTGATCGAAAATACCCAACGCGACGTCAACATCGCTTTGATGAACGAACTTTCAATCATTTTTAACCGTATGGGCATCAACACATTCGATGTACTGGAAGCAGCAGGAACCAAATGGAACTTCCTGAAGTTTTATCCCGGACTCGTTGGAGGGCATTGCATCGGCGTGGATCCTTATTATCTTTCTTTCAAAGCCCGCGAATACAGGTATCATCCGCAGATCATCAACTCAGGTCGGTTTGTGAACGATTCGATGGGATTTTATGTAGCCAAACAACTGGTGAAAAAGCTGATCGAAAAAGGCAAGGCCGTGCTCGAATCGAAAGTGTTGATCATGGGCGTTACCTTCAAAGAAAATGTGAGCGACCTCAGAAACTCTAAAGTGGCCGATGTTTACAACGAATTGAAAACCTACGGTATTCACGTGGACGTGGTAGATCCGTATGCCTCTTCAAAGGAAGTGAAACATGAATACGGTTTTGAACTGAGTGAAAAACCGGCGGATGATTATGATGCCGTGATCGTTGCAGTATCCCATGATGAATATGCTGAGCTTTCAGAAGATTATTTCAAAGGTATCAGCAAGGACGATGGAATTGTGGTTGACATTAAGGGACTTTACAGAAACAAAATTCGGGAACTGACGTATTGGAGTCTGTAAAAACCCCGAATTATGAAGATTCTTGTTACCGGCGGAACCGGCTACATCGGATCACACACCGTTGTTGAATTACAGCAAAGCGGATATGAGGTGGTCATTGTTGATAACCTCGCCAACTCGTATGAAAACGTGGTGGACAACATCGAAAAGATCAGCGGAAAACGACCGCTCTTCGAATGTTTCGACCTGACCGATGAATCAAAAACCCTCGATTTTTTTAAACGTCATAACGACCTGAAAGGGATCATCCATTTTGCAGCGTTTAAGGCTGTGGGCGAATCGGTTGAAAAACCGTTGATGTATTACCACAACAACCTCGGGTCGTTGATCAACCTGCTGAAAGGGATGGAACAATCCGGTGTGAAAAACATCGTTTTTTCCTCTTCCTGCACCGTATATGGTCAGCCGGATGAATTGCCCGTTACCGAGCAGGCGCCGATCAAAGAGGCATGGTCGCCTTACGGGCACACCAAGCAGATCTCTGAAAAGGTCATTCAGAATTTCAGCCAGACTTTTCCGGCCAATGCGATCCTTCTTCGGTATTTTAACCCGATCGGGGCGCATGAATCGGCATTGATCGGTGAGTTACCGATTGGCGTTCCGAACAACCTGGTACCGTTCATCACGCAGACTGCCATCGGCAAACGCCGGATGTTGAAGGTTTTCGGAGATGATTACAACACTCCGGATGGTACGGCCGTTCGCGATTATATTCATGTGGTAGATCTTGCCAAAGCACATGTGGTGGCAGTAAACCGAATGATCGAAGGAAATAACAAACAACAGGTGGAGATCTTTAACCTGGGAACCGGAAACGGATTTTCTGTGTTGGATGTAATCAAATCGTTCGAGAAAGTGTCGGAAACAAAACTCAACTACGAGATCGTGGATCGTCGTCCGGGTGATGTGGAAAAGGTTTGGGCCGATACAAAATTCGCCAACGACGAACTCGGCTGGAAAGCCGAAAAGTCTCTCGACGACATGATGCTTTCCGCCTGGAACTGGGAGCTGGCGTTGGGGAAATAGCTTTTGGCTTTTGGCTTTTAGCTATTGGCATTTGGCATTCCTACGGACTAGCTACGCTTCGTTGGAATTTCGATCTTGGAATTTATACAATATTTACTTTAGCTTTTAGCATTTGGCTATTGGCTCTTGGATTTTGGATTTTGGATTTTGGATTTTTAACTTTTGGTTATATGAAAAAACTTCTCATCACCGGCGGCGCCGGATTTATCGGATCACACGTAGTCAGACTATTTGTAAATAAATATCCCGATTACCGGATTTACAACCTCGATAAACTCACCTATGCAGGGAACCTCGAAAACCTGAAGGACATAGAGGATAAACCCAATTACAAATTTGTAAAAGGTGATATCGTGGATGGTGATTTTATCCGGAAATTGTTTGATGCGGAAAAATTCGA
>JAGQVF010000199.1 GCA_020438135.1 Bacteroidales bacterium
CTCATCCATTCCCTTTCCTCGGGAAGGAATCCGGAGCTTTTTGCATTTCCGACCGGATCGTGGATATCGATCGGTTTATGACAAATGTTGTAATCTCCGGAAATCAGCAGGTTAGGCTTTTCCTTTCTGAGATTCAGCACATATTTCTGAAAATCGTCCAGCCATTTCATCTTGAAATTTTGCCGCACTTCGCCGGTGGTCCCCGATGGATGATACACACTGATTACCGACAGATCCCCGAAATCGGCACGGATAAACCGGCCTTCGTCATCATATTCAGCAATGCCCATCCCAAATTCAACGTGGTCGGGTTTTACCCGTGTGAATATGGAAACACCGCTGTAACCCTTCTTTTTCGCCGAATGGCTGAATACCTCATAGCCCAGTTCCTGCAATTCAAGCAAGGGGAGCTGATCGGGTTGTGCTTTGGTTTCCTGTATGCATAGCACATCCACATCGGTGGAAGCGAGCCATTCGAGAAACCCTTTCCTCACGGCAGCCCGTATGCCGTTTACGTTATAGGTAATGACTTTCATTGACATGTTGCGAAAATAGTTAATTCGGTAACCACCGGAAAATTTTAGTCATTCAAAAAATGGTTAATTTCGCACGCTTTATGAAGATGAATACAATACTCGAAAAATTTATCGACTGGCGATTGAAACACATCAGCGATCAGCGGTTTATGCTGATCCTGAGTGTTATTACGGGCCTGGCTGTAGGCATAGCCGCTGTGGTGATAAAAAATTCGGTTCACTTCATCAAACATTTACTCACCAGTGATTTTGCTGAGCAATACCAAAACTACCTCTACTTTGTATATCCCACAATTGGTATTCTGGGTGCAGTGGTATTTATGAGGTATATCTTGAAACAGCAGGTAGGACACGGAATACCGAGTGTGCTATATGCGAAATCGAAAACAAACGGGATCATCAAACCGCACAACGTTTATTCATCCATCATCACCAGTGCGCTAACCGTTGGTTTTGGCGGTTCCGTGGGACTTGAAGGCCCTACTGTTGCCACCGGGGCAGCAGTTGGCTCCAATATCGGACGGGTGTTGCGGCTCAATTATAAACAGATTACATCGTTACTGGGGTTTGCCTGTGCCGGAGCGATGGCGGCCATTTTTAAAGCACCCATTGCAGCCATTGTATTTGCGCTGGAAGTGATCATGCTCGATCTAACCATGTCGGCACTTGTTCCCTTGCTTACAGCTTCGGTTACCGCTGCGCTGACCTCCTATTTTGTTTTTGGGATGGAGGCGTTATATACATTTGAGTTGAAGGATAAGTTCCTGCTTTCCGATGTTCCATGGTACATTTTATTTGGTGTTGTTGCGGGCCTGGTTTCGGTCTATTTTACGGAAGTTTACAACTTTGTCGGGAAGATTTTCGACCGGTTTAAATCGTGGTATGTCCGGCTGATCATCGGTGGGGTCATTTTGGGTATCCTCGTATTTTTCTTCCCATCGCTTTACGGTGAGGGTTATGAAGCGCTCAACGCGTGTCTTACAGGTGACTATAGCTACCTTTTCGATAACAGTATTTTTTATCCCTATCGCGATAGTATTACCGTTACGATCATCCTGATACTGGCGATCGTGCTGCTGAAAGTGGTGGGTACTTCCGTTACTTTTGGAAGCGGAGGCATCGGCGGGATATTTGCTCCTTCGTTGTTCATGGGTGCCAACATCGGATTGTTTTTTGCAAAAGTGGTTAACGTTTCACAGTTCGGATCTATCTCTGAAAATAATTTTGCCCTGGTGGGAATGGCAGGCCTGATCGCCGGCGTGATCCATGCACCGCTCACAGCCATTTTCCTGATCGCTGAAATAACAGGTGGTCATCAACTGTTTATGCCCCTGATGATCGTTGCAACCATCTCGTATGGTACGGCCAAAGTATTTGAGAAAAACTCAGTTTATACAATTCAGTTGGCCAAACGGGGCGAACTGATGACCCATCATAAAGACAAAGCCCTGTTGTCGCTCATGAAGATCAACACCCTGATCGAAACCAATTTTGCAACCATTCATCCCAATGCTACGCTTCGCGACCTGGTGAAGGTGATTTCGGGTTCGAGCCGTAATATTTTTCCTGTTGTGGATGAAAAGCAGAAGTTTCACGGGATTATCGTGATGGACCAGGTGCGTGAGATCATGTTTAAACCCGAACTTTACGACATCACTTTTGTGAGAAACCTGATGTTTATGCCAACCAATACCGTGCAGTCGGATGAACCGATGGAACAGGTCGCCCATAAATTTCAACATTCGGGGAAATACAATTTGGTGGTGCTCGAAAAAGACAAATACCTCGGGTTTGTATCACGGGCCAATGTGTTTTCCAAATACCGGGAATTGCTCAAAGACTTCTCAGAAGAGTAATTTCTGCTTTCATACCACAGTTTTGCGGTTTTAAGTAAACCGAAATCGCCTATTTTTGTTGTCTCTAAAGTAATCCCAACTTTTCAATGAAACTGACCGAAAAAAAACTTAACAATTTGCAGGAACGCATCAATGCCATCATTGAAACTGCTCATGCGATGGAACAGCGGTATGAAAACGAACTTGAGCAGGTTCATCAGGTTTACCGCAAAAGTGCTTTAAATCTGGTTCATTACATGGCCCTGCGAAGCCATTACATCGAGGACCTGCAACAGGAACTCCGTTTTATGGGGTTGCCCGGACTGAGCAGTTGTGAAGGACACGTGATGAGAAGCCTTCTTGCCATCAAAACCATTTTGAATTACCTGAGCGGTAATCCACAGAACGAAAAACAAAAAGGAACCCTTTCGATCAAAAAAAGTGGAAAGGTGATGAATGCCAATACCCGTGCATTGTTTGGAAACAAAGGTAAAAGGCGGAGGACACGCATCATGGTTACCATTCCAAACACGGCTGCTGAAGATAAACTTTTTGTGAACCGCTTGCTGAAACTCGGTATGAACAGTGCCCGGATCAATTGTGCCCATGATACACCCGAAACCTGGGAAAAAATGATCAACAACATCCGTGAGGCGGGAACAGCCAAACATAAGCAGTGCAAGGTGATGATGGATCTGGGTGGTCCCAAACTGAGAACCGGTGCCATGATCCCCGGTCCGCAGGTGATCCGTATCAAACCCGACAAAGATGAAATGGGACTGATCATCAATCCGGCACTGGTTTGGCTGGCACCGGCAGATATGCCCCCTCCGGGTAAAAATTCTGTCATCCATATCCCAATGGATCCCGAGTGGCTGAGTTTGACCAAACGGGGTGACGAAATTCACTTTACCGATAGCCGTAATAAAAAATGTAAACTTCAGGTGATCCGTAAACAAAAAGGAGGCAAATGGGCTACCACACTTGATTCAGCTTATATTTCAACGGGTACTCGTTTTGAAGTTTTCAGGCAAAATGAAAAGGGTGAAAAACATTTTGAAATGGGTGAGCTTGCTTCTATCGAACAGAATATCACACTATTTCCGGGAGATGAGATCAGGATACACAAAGACCCTTCTCCCGGTGAACCAGCCAAATATGACGAACAGGGGGATTTACTGGAGATAGCTCACATATCCTGCACGTTACCCGAAATCTTTGCAGATGTAAAAGCAGGCGAACCCATTTTGTTTGATGATGGGAAGATTGAAGGGGTTATTGCCTCGGTTTCGAAGGATGAACTGCGCGTGAAGATTGTCAGCGGAAAAGAGACCGGTAGCAAACTGAGGGCCGACAAAGGTATCAACCTGCCGGTGAGTGATCTTTCGGTTACAGGTTTGACACAAAAAGATATTCAGGATCTTGAATTTGTTGCTGCACATGCCGATGCGGTGAATGTTTCTTTTGTGAACGACAAGGAGGATGTGCAACAGTTGCTCGACACTTTACAGAAACTGGAAGCTAACCTTGGAATTGTTTTGAAAATAGAGACCCGCAAAGGATTTGATAACCTGCCCCAGATTTTACTAACGGCCATGCAGTCTTATCCGGTTGGGGTGATGATCGCACGTGGCGACCTTGCCATCGAAACCGGCTGGAAAAACATAGCAACCATACAGGAAGAAATTCTGCGTGTTTGTGAAGCCGCACATGTCCCTGATATTTGGGCGACACAGGTGCTTGAAAATATGGCCAAAAAAGGATTGCCCAGCCGTGCGGAGATCACCGATGCGGCAGCAGCCCAACGTGCCGAGTGTGTGATGTTGAACAAAGGTCCGCACATTGAAAAAGCGATCAAACTGCTCGACAGGATCTTACGCCGGATGCAGAATTATCAGCGAAAGAAAGAGGTGATACTCGAAAGGCTTGAGTTTGCTGAAAAGATGAGTATGAAACAAGAATACGCGTAGAAACAATTAATCATGAAGTATTTTATTGAAAAGATTTCAGGCCTGCTACTCGCCGGCTGGTTGTTGTTATGTCTTAATCCTGTACATGTGTATTCGCAGAATTCTGATAAAAATGAAAACGTGTATTCGATCAATAAAAAGTGGGAAATTCCGGTTACCCTGGCTTTATTTGGAACCAATTTCCTGGGATTGAATTATGTTGGGACGCAGCCCGGCCTCGATTCGCTGGAGATTGTCGCCCTTGATGTAAATGATCTTTGGGCAATCAACCGGAAAGCTGTGGAACAGGATGCCGGTTACGTCGGCCAGGCGCAGCATATTTCTGATTGGGCTTTGAATGTTTCGGTGGCGCTTCCGGCATTGCTTGGTCTGGATAAGGAAATCCGGAAGGACTGGATCGACCTGTTGGTTTTGTATGGCGAAACCCATGCGGTAAACGGAAATATTTATGTGGCAGCGGCCAGTTTGAATGATAAAGCTAGGCCACTGGTTTATAATCCCGATATTCCTTTTACCGATCGCAGCGAATCAGGTACCTTAAATTCATTTTTCAGCGGACATGTGTCAACGGCTGCAGCATCAACATTTTTTGCTGCCAAAGTGTATAGCGATTATCATCCCGAAATCGGAAATAAAAAATACCTGCTGTTTGGAGCGGCATTGATCCCACCGATGGTGGTTGGAATATACCGCTACAAAGCGATGAAACATTTTCCAACAGATGTGTTTACCGGATTGGTTGTGGGCGCTGGAATGGGTGTGTTGGTGCCGCATTTGCACAAACGTAAAAATAAAATGGGTGGATTTTCATTTGTTCCCTTTTCGGGGAAATATACAGGATGTGTAATTGGTTACCGGTTTTGAAATG
>JAGQVF010000200.1 GCA_020438135.1 Bacteroidales bacterium
AGATTTTGCCTTGTATTTCTAAAGATGATTTACTAAATTTGCCTTGTATTTCTAAACACAATTATCGAAATGGAACGCACTTTCATCAACAACCTTATTGAATGGCAGCAATCAGAAAATCGCAAACCATTGATTGTCAGAGGAGCCAGACAGGTCGGCAAAACTTATCTTATCAAACATTTCGGAGAGAAACATTTTCAAAACATTCATCAGATCGATTTTGAAAAATTTCCAAACATGAAATCGGTTTTTGATAAAAATCTCGATCCAAAAAGGATCATAAGTGAGCTTGAGATACTCATTAACCAGCGGATTGAACCAGGGAAGGATTTACTCTTCTTTGATGAGGTGCAGAATGCTCCCAAAGCCATTATGTCACTGCGATACTTTTATGAGGACATGCCCCAAATTCATGTAATAGCAGCAGGTTCACTCCTCGAATTTACGTTAGAAAATATAAGTTTCCCGGTTGGAAGGGTTGAATTGATGGACATGACACCCATGAATTTTATTGAATTTTTAAATGCAACCGGAAACAACAGTGCTGCAAAATTTATTATGGATGGTCCGAAAGAAATATCGGAAACTTTGCATACAAAAATGCTTGAACTATTGCGCCAATATATGTTTGTAGGAGGAATGCCTGAATGTGTTAAAATATGGAAAAGTAGTGAAAGTCTAAAGGAAGTTTTTAAAATACAGGATAATTTAATTGATACATTTCGGCAGGATTTTTCAAAATATGCACCTTATACCGATAAAAGAATTTTAAACCAGGTATTAAATAAAGTCTCAAAAAATATAGGCGGACAAATTAAATACTCACAATTGTCGGATGAGTTCACCGGACCATCCAATAAAAAGTCACTGGAATTGCTGCGTCAGGCAAGGTTGATACACAAAATAAGAGCTGCATCCCCGGCTTCATTGCCACTGTGTTCAACTGCTTCCGACAGCAGGTTTAAGGGTTTGTTGCTGGATATCGGACTCATGCGCTCATTAAATGAACTACCAGTGGATATTGAATTTCAGAAAAACGACCTGCTTGCCATGTACAATGGAGCACTTGCAGAACAATTTGTCGGTCAGGAACTTATCTCAGCAGGAATGCAAAATCTATATTATTGGTCAAGAGAGGCCAAAAGCAGTTCAGCCGAGGTAGATTATCTCATTACGAAAAACAGTAAGATTTACCCGATAGAAGTTAAAGGAGGAGCTGCCGGAAAACTCAGAAGTATGCATTTTATCTTACAAAACAACCCTCACATCGAGAAGGGATATGTGCTGTCGACAGCATCATACGGTGAAATTCCTGAACAAAAGCTTACTTTTATACCGCTCTATTTTGCCGGAACTTTATTAAAGTATTAATCAATTAAAGATGGGCATTACGATATTTTTCAAAGGAAAACCCCATTTACTTTACCGCAACCGGAAAGACACCGGAATGGTGATCAAAACCGGTACATTCTGGTGATTTTGTTTAGCGGGAGTCCAATGCGGCATGGATTGAATAGCGCGGAGGGCCTCCTCATCGCAACCGCCACCGATTCCCTGAACAACAAACACATCGGTTACCGAACCATCGGTGCGGATCACAAACCTGAGGTAAACAGTGCCCTGGACACCTTGATTGCGCGCCTGACGGGGATAGGTGAGGGTTTTATTAAAATATTCCGACAACCCTTTTTTCCCTCCCGGAAACTCAGGCATTGATTCTACT
>JAGQVF010000201.1 GCA_020438135.1 Bacteroidales bacterium
TCGTGAAATGCGGTTCCATTCACATCTGCAATACTCAGTGTTCCGGTTTCGCCCCAAACGCCCACATTTTGCAAACTAAACCCCAACCGAAAAAATTGATCAGAATACTTGAGGTTTATTCGGGTTCTTTGCGAAACAAAATTGGCTCCAATTTGCCCATCCGGTATTAAAGTTTTAAATCCATGCCGATACTCATATCTGGGCCTGAATTGCCCGCTAATTTCTGTTGTTTGCGAAAAGGCCATTACTGAACTTAAAGTAATGAATAACGCTAAGGTAAAGTTGATGATTACTTTTTTCATTTTTTAATATTTTAGGTATTTAATTACTTTTTTTCAAAATTATAACAGGAAATTTTCCCGGCAATGATAATATTGCTAAAAAACAGGCTATTCAGGAAATTTATTTTGATTCTAAATAAGGAGTCCTCTTTTTCTTCCGCCACACTTTCCACCAAACCCAAAATCCGGTAACCAGGATCAGGATCATCGTGAGGCCATAAAGTGGGATGAACAGAATGTATAGCCCGCCAAACATAAACTGGTAATAGCGGGCCGTGTGGAATTCCAGGGCCAGGTTCCAAAGCGACATGCCGCTTTTTTGAATGATCTCCTCAGGTATGTCAGGAAATGTTCTGAAACCGGTAGCGGATGAAACGCCACTACCATAGTCGAAATGATACACCGGTTTTCCATTCAGGGTGATCAGTCCGGCCGAAAGATCGGAACCGATGGGTGGACCCCCAGCGTTTGAATTTACAGGACGATTTGGATGGAGATAATCAACTAATATCCTTCTGTCGGGATCCCAGAGGAACAAACCGCTAAAACTACCGACCAGGTAGGACCCGTTGGGCATCTGTTCAAACACATTGATGCCCATCACACTCACCGGAGGTTGTGTACTAAAAGGGATTAATACATTGCTGAACTCCTTATCCAAATAATAAATTCCCTGGTTGGTACCGATGACATAGCGTTCTTTTTGTTCATCATAAAAAATCCGCCTCAGCTTGTCGTACCACGGATTGGGGGAATCAAGCAGTGTAAATGGAATTTTCCCGACCGATGCATTCGCAATGGTGATCAGCAAAGGGGGCCGGAGAAACATCCCGGTAATCGTGGTGATCAACAAAAAAGCAACCACCCACACCCCGATCTTGTTGTGCCATTGAAGTGAAAACTGGTTGACCGATTTGATGTATTGGATCGTTTTTTCTTTACGTTTTCTGCGTTTGATCCACTTCGGAAAAAGCCAGTAAATCAATCCGGTGAGGGTGAGAAAAATGAAAATCAGGGCAATCAAATCGACGAACAATTGTCCGACAAAACCACCGATCTCCCCGCTATGGATCATCCATAGGGTTTTGAACAAGCCTTCTTTGTTGTCGTAATTCACAGGTGGGGGAAGCATTATTTTTCGAAAAATAAAATTGCCCGGATTATCTTTGGTTACAAATAAAAACGAGCGGGTCAGCACGTAGAGGCTGTCATTCCGGTCAAATAGGTCCACTACCTGTTCTTTCCCGAAAGGAGATTCCACAAATTTCCAATGGCGATTCCGGTTATCAAACCTGTACATTCCAAACAACGTCCCTGCATACAGATTACCTTGCTTTGATTTATGAATTTTAAAGATTTTGCGGTTATCGATACCCTTTGGAAAGCCGTCGTTAAAATCGGTAAAATCGCTGAAAAGGCTGTCGGTGAGCCAAACACCGATATTCCCGTAAACCAGGATGCTATCGGGACTCATTCGGCAGGCCGATTTCACGGCAGCATTGTTCCAGTTTTTGTATTGGTAATCCTCCAGCAAATGTTCCCGTGAAACATCCACCCCGGAAAACAGCTCCCGGTGGTTCATCACAATCCCGGACAGGGCAAAGATCAGGGTAAAAATGCTCAATACGATGGAGGGCCATTTATGGTATTTTCGTAACCTCCTGATTAATTTCTTTCTGCTCATTTCTTTCTCTAAAAATGCTTATTCGATAGGTCATTGGTTGTGGAGATGCGATGCATCGATTGGGTGTGGAGACGCGATGCATCGCGTCTCTACATTATTGTTTCCAGAAATAATTCCTGAACAATCCATCATTTTCCTGTTTTGTCCAGGTTTCGAAACCCTGCTCTTTCACTTTGTCGATGAGAGGCGCCGGTAAAAATGGAGTGATCAGTTCATAGATCCCACCGTCCCATTTGTGCAGGTCGCCCATCACATCACCCAGCGGATGGCCGCCCTGGGCAATGGTTTCACGCGCATCAAAGGTTTTAACGATCTTCTCTTCTGAAAACCAGGAGGGCGTTCCACCTCCGTATTCTCCTCCTGATTCGACATCTTCGAGGGCTTCCTGTCCAACGATACCACGTAGTTTATTCACGATTACATCCACCGGCACATCACCCACTGAGGCCGCTTGCTGCAGGGATGTCACCCTTGCGATAGTCCGCCGCAGGACAGGGTTTTTTAATTTTTTAAATGCCGGAGCAATGTCGATCAATGCATCCTCCAGTTCAGGATAGGCATTCAATAATTCGGCTACTTTGGTTTTTGGGGTTATGATTAGATTGTTCATTGTTTTAGTTTAATGTTTAATGTTGCGGGTTGCGGGTTGCAGTTGTCGATTTTCAAATTTACACCAGCATAATGCCTATGACAAACTGCTTACTGCAAACTGCATATTGCCTACTGCTCACCCTTCTCCCCGTACGATAAAATCCGCTGTTCACCTTCCAGGGCGCGTTTACCTGTTAAATTTTGAGAAACCTCCAGGGTACCGAGGTATTCGCCTTTTTCGTTGCGCATGGCGAAATATTCGATGTGGATGAACATCCCTTTCATCTGGATCCAGAATGGCGCCGAATCCTGCCGGCCGCTTTTAAAATCATCCACGATCTGATCGACAATATGCACACTCGACGGTGGGTGGCACATCCGCACATCCCGGTTCAGAATGGCCCTGTTACGCTGAAAGATCCTTTCTGCTCCCTGCGAAAAATATTTCACCTTATCGTTTTTATCCACAAAAGTCATATCGATCGGAAGGGTATTCAACATCGCTGTGAGCTCTTCATTGGTAAAACTGCCGCTGGGCAACTGGATTTGCGGTCCTTCGGTTTTCACCTGGCTGAGCAGGTCAACGCCTTCCGGTTTCCACTCCTCCTGCGGATCGTACAGACAATAGCCGATCTCGTTGGTTTGTTTGGCAATGTCGAACCAGTCGGCATCGGTGAGTTTGTCCATCGACATCGGGAAAAGGATCTCCTCCTCCTTCATGACCATGTCTGCAATGCCTTCTGTGGCAGGTTTTAAAACCATATCACGAATGGCGGTTGCTTCTTCAGGTGTCACATTCTCATCTACTGATAGTGCTTCGATGGCTCCTTTTAGCATGTTGCGCACCTCATCGTGTTTGCCCCACATCACCTTGGGGGGACCGGTTACACCGATTTTTTCTAGATAGGGAAACAACAGGTTTTCCTTTCGCTGGTAATGTTTGTCCACATCCATCAACTGGTTGAACTGATGCCTGAGTTCGAGCATTTTTTCAGCCACCTGTTCACTGTTCTCAAGTTGATCCAGGCCTGCAAAAATGTTGTTACAAACTGCGATCACCTTTTCCAGTTCCCTGTTTTCATTTTGAAAAACATCCACCGGGTGGCCGGCCGGGATCTCCTGTGCACCGGTTTGGTCGATGTGACCTTCCAGTGCTTCGGTATGCAGATCACAAAATTGTAACACCTCCTGGTCGGTCAGAATACCGTCACTGATCAGCTCCTGCTCAACCTCCACCACTTCGCCATAAGGGATCTTCGACATCAGCCTGATCAATTGCTCCCGCACCATATCCGGGTTTTCACCGGCATGGATCTGCAGGATCATATGTTTGAGTAACTCTTTACGCTTTTCTGAATTGTTAATTAATTCGCTCATGTTTCGTGTACTTTTCTGTTTGTGTTTTAAGCTCTGTTTACAAGTTTCTATTTTTGAATTTGTACCGGAATAATGGAATGGTGGAATTTTGGAATAATTGATTGACGTATTCATTTAAAGTCACGATGTCATACATTCCAAAATTCCATTTTTCCATTATTCCATATTAACCGGTGAGTTTCGAATCCACCAAATGCCTGATCGCCAGCCACGGTCTGTGTAGCATCATCCATGGACCTGCGAATCGCATCACCTGCCTGATTTCTTCTCTCCGGTCTTTTCTGTAACAATGAACCGGGCATTTTGAACAAACCGGCTTTTCTTCCCCAAACCGGCAACGGTCGAGACGGGCATTGCTATATGCGACAAGTGATTTACAATCTTCACATATTCCGTTTTCAGGATGATGCTGTGCCCTGCAAAACAGCGCGATCATGCTGTTTACTGTTTTTTTCTCCCGTTCGATCCGTGTTTTATTCATTTATCCTTCAAAAAATGTATTCAAAAACTGAAATAAAATTTTACGGTTGGATTCGTGCAATTCATTCATGTGAAGCATTTGACCGGGCTTTTGTACAAAAGGAAGATCCTCCTCAAAAAGGGTTTCATTGTGCCGGATCAATGCATCCACCCCTTCTGGCTTCATCTCCATGTGAAACTGAAATGCTGCCACATTTTCTTTAATAAAAGCCTGGTTGGCGGTTGCTTTTGTCGAGACAAAGCTTTTGATCCCGTCAAGCATATTGAAAGTGTCACCATGCCAATGGAAGGTTTTGAAGGTCTTTGGGAAAATACCCCTGAACATTTCAGGAAGATTTTCATCTTTAACATCCACGTCAAACCAGCCTACCTCTTTATGTTCATTTTTAAAAACCGCTGCGTCCAGCGCATCAGCTATAAATTGCGAACCGAGACAAACGCCCAGCACTTTTGTTCCCTGCTGAATAGCTTTCTTGACAAAATCCCTTTCTTCCGGTAGCCAACTAAACTCATCATCATCGTATATATTCATCGGTCCGCCCATCACGATAAGGTTTTCGGTTGATTTCACAGCAGGTAATTTGGGATGATCATAAAAGTTAACCTCCTCAATGCTGTGACCGTTTTCAATTATCCAGTCCAGGATATAGCCCGGCGATTCATAGGGCACATGCTGAAAGATCGTGAATTTCATGATTATTCGGATTTGATCATCGTTAATA
>JAGQVF010000202.1 GCA_020438135.1 Bacteroidales bacterium
AAATAACTTATGCTGTTTTCTGGGGCGACAGTGAAAACGGAAGACCTTTACGGGCCATGGATTTCATGCTGTTTAATCTTTGGAATCATTACAAGGACCGTAAATTCAAATATATCGACCTCGGTATTTCAACCGAATCCGGTATACCGAATTCCGGATTATTAAGGTTTAAGGAAACTCATGATTGCACCTCCTCTTTGAGGTTTAGTTTTTCAATTGCAATGCCTAATCCATAACAGAGGAATGGTGGAGTTTGTTACATTTGATCAAAGCTACCTCGAAAAGTCCTGGGAGTGGCTGAATGACCCGGAAATCAAAAAACTTACAAATACACCTGATTTTACAAAGGATCAGCAGTTGAAGTGGTTTAAAAAATTACCGGAGCTTAGCGATTACCTGATCCGGGGTATAGAGATCGATCATTGTAAGGCCGGCGTTTGCGGGTTAAAAAACATTACTGAAACTGACGCTGAATACTGGGGATATATAGGTGTTAAAAGTTTGTGGGGGAAGGGCTACGGAAAGATAATCCTGCAAAGGCTATTAAACACGGCACGAGAACTCAATTTAAAAAGTGTTTGGTTGCAGGTCGAAAAAGAAAACATCCGGGCAATGAGATTGTATGAAAGATCAAGATTTAAGGCGGAAGATACTGAAGGAAGTTTACAAATAATGAGAATAATTCTATGATCAGGTTTTTGCATCTGCAGCAGATCAACGCACGATATGGTGATGAACTGAGGCAAGCCGCTGCTGAAGTGATCAATTCAGGGTGGTACCTGCTTGGTGAAAAAGTTAACACCTTTGAAAAGCAACTTGCCTCTTACTGTGGTGTAGCAAATGCGATCGGCGTGGCTAACGGGCTGGATGCCCTTCGCCTGATATTGCGGGCTTACATCGAAATGGGCAGGCTTAAGGAAGGGGATGAAGTGATCGTACCTGCCAATACCTTTATTGCATCATTCCTTGCCATTTCAGATAACCGCCTGAAACCGGTTCCCGTTGAGCCCGATCTGAAAACCTACAACCTCAATTTATCAAAAATAGAGGAAAAAATCACTGAACGTACCAGGGCGATCATGGTGGTACACCTCTACGGGCAGGTTTGCTGGTCGGATCAGTTGGAACAGCTTGCAAAAAAATATAAGCTCTTGCTGATCGAAGACAATGCGCAGGCCATCGGCGCTCTTTATAAAGGCCGTAAAACCGGATCATTGGGAGATGCTGCCGGATTTAGTTTTTATCCGGGCAAAAACCTGGGTGCGCTGGGCGATGCGGGTGCAGTGGCAACCCGGGATAATGAACTGGCCGATGTGGTAAGGGCTTTGGGAAATTACGGAAGCCGGAAAAAATACATTCATGAATACCAGGGATTGAACAGCCGCATGGATGAATTGCAGGCTGCTTTTTTATCGGTCAAACTCAAATACCTGGATGAAGAAAACCAGCAGCGCCGGACCATTGCCAAAATGTACCATGAAAAACTGGCTCCTTCATCATTGGTCTTACCATTACCGGATGAAGAAATAGAAAACTATCCGGCGCACGTATGGCATCTTTTTGTGATCCGCCATCCCGAAAGAGATCGTTTGTTGCAATACCTGGCAGATCAGGATATTCAAACCCTGATCCACTACCCGGTACCACCCCACCGGCAAATGGCCTATCAACAAATGGATCCACCTTCATTGCCCATCACCGAACAAATCCACAGGGAAGTGTTGAGCTTGCCCATCTACGGTGGATTACAATCATCTGAAGTTGAAAAAATTGCCGATTGCATTAACCGGTTTAATTGATATTTTATCGAATTAACTTACAAGTAATGTCAATTTCCAATTGTTTACCTAATTTGATTATTCCTGGAGCCGGCAAGTCGGGGACTTCGAGCCTTCACAGATATTTAAACCTGCATCCGGACATTTACATGACCGAAAACAAAGAGCCTTTCTTTTTCTACCGGGATAAACTCTATCACAATGAAAAAGAATGGTATAAAAGTTTGTTTGAACCGGGCGCTGATAAAAAATACCGGGGCGAATCCAGTACGGCTTATTTATCACATCCGACTTCTATCGAACGGATGAAAAACGACCTGCCCGATCCCAGGTTTATCATATTACTGAGAAATCCGGTTGAAAGGATCATTTCACATTATTTCTGGCTCAAAGGAAAAGGGCTCGAACACCGGAGCCTCAAAGATGCCGTAATGTATGATAAGGACTATGACATTACTGAACATTACCATATCAGAAAACATGGAAAATGTTATTTACAGTTCTCTTACTATGCCAAATGGGTAAAGATCTATTATGATGTTTTTGGGAAAGAAAACGTGTTGATCCTTACCACAGAATCGTTGAAAAACAAACCCCTGGAGACATTGAATCAGTGTTTTGATTTTTTGGAGTTACCTGCAATGAAAGACATAAGCCTTGAAAAGGAGTACAATGTTACCATCAATCGGGATATTCCCGGATGGGATGCCAAGATCCTCTATT
>JAGQVF010000203.1 GCA_020438135.1 Bacteroidales bacterium
CGAGCCGTCACCATCACATCGGCAAAATTAGCCCAGAATTTCACAGCAGAAATGTTGGTGATGTTGGTCTGCGTGCTCATATGCACTTCCATACCCACCTCCCTTGCATACTGTATCACCGACTGATCGGAAGCGATGATGGCCGTGATGTTGTTTTCTTTGGCGGCATCCACGATTTTTTTCATCTCCTCAAGCTCTTCGTCATAAATCACCGTATTGAGCGTGATGTAGGTCCGAAGGTTATTTTTCCTGGCAATGGAAGAGATCTCCTTCAGGTCATCCAGCGTAAAATTTTTACTCGACTTCGAGCGCATATTCAGATGCCCGATCCCGAAATAAACCGAATTGGCACCGCCCTGTATGGCAGCCCTTAGCGATTCGTAGGAACCGACCGGGGACATGATCTCTATGTTTTTTGCAGTATTCATTTTTTACTCTTCCCGGCAAAAGTAACGCTAATTACAAAAATCAACCGAAACATAATTTTCGTTAAATTCGCATTTCAGTTTTTCTAAAAAATGGATGTATTAAAAGATATTTATCAAAGATCATTAAAACTTAGACCGGCAGAACGTTTACAGCTCATTGAAATGATTGCGGAATCGCTGAATAATACCGACGAAGAAAACCAGAGTATTTGGAAGGAGGAAGCCGAACAGCGATACCTTGCTTTGGAAAATAAAAAGGTTAGAACGTTTTCACTTGATGAAATTATCGCCAGGTATAAAGAGTAAACATGAAAGTTGAATTCATTGAGCCGGCTCTTCTTGAACTTGATGATGCTATCGAATATTATAATTTTGAATCGCCTGGTCTGGGTACAAAATTTTTAGACGAAAAATTATTAAACATCAGGATGATTCAAAAGTATCCGAATGCATGGCCGAAATATTCAGTTCATACTTATAAGATAACCTTAAGAAAATTTCCCTATCATTTGATCTTTACGAAAAAGCAGAATATTCTATACATCATTGCGGTTGCGCATCAACACCGGAAACCAGAATATTGGATAAGCCGAATATCTAATAAAGGATAATTCCAGCTAACAAAATAGTAACTAACAATTTTGTTAGTTACAAATAAGTTAGTTAATTTTGTGAAAAATTAGTTAGCTATGGAAATGCCGTTTATATTCGGAAAGCTTGCACTGGAGCAAAATTTCACCGACAGGGAAAAGGAAATTGAACACCTGAAACAGAATTTTACCGGGGGGATCAACACCATCCTGATCTCACCCCGAAGATGGGGAAAGTCATCATTGGTGCAAAAAGCGGGAAAAGAAGCAGCCAAATCCGATAAAAATCTGCGGATGGTGTATATCGATCTTTACAATATTCGCCGGGAGGAAGATTTCTACAAATACTTATCAGAGAAAGTGCTTTCGGCTGTGTCGAATAAGCTTGAAGAGTTGGCTGAGAATGCTAAAAAATTCCTGAAACAGTGGATCCCTAAGATCAGCTTTACCCCGGATGCACAACAGGAAGTCAGTTTCGGGCTCGACTGGCAACAGGTGAAAAAACAGCCCGATGAAATCCTGAATCTGGCTGAGACCATCGCCCTCGAGAAAAACCTGAAGATCATGATCTGTATCGACGAATTCCAGAACATCGGTTATTTTAATGATCCACTGGCTTTCCAAAAGAAGATCAGGTCGCACTGGCAGAAACATCAGAATACATCCTATTGCTTGTATGGCAGCAAACGGCACATGATGATGGAGGTGTTTGCTTCACCCTCGATGCCGTTTTATAAATTTGGTGACCTGATGTTCCTGCAGAAAATTCCAACAGAAAAATGGCATCCTTTTATCGTCAAAC
>JAGQVF010000204.1 GCA_020438135.1 Bacteroidales bacterium
GGATTTGGAGGATATTACAACTTCCAGCACTTTGAAAGTCCGGGAACGGAATGGGCATTCGAAGTTTATTTTGGTGCCACCGGATCTGGTTATCTGAATGCAGGTGCTTCACAGGTAGCAGGTTTCGATTTTGATCCCGATACCTGGATATTCTGTGACCAGATCATTGACCTGACAAACGACTGGACTCAGCTTTACATTGACGGTGAACTGTTATACGAATGGCCCTTCAGTTACCAGGCCAGTTCTCAAACAGGTACCCTGCAGTTGGGTGGTATTAACTTTTATGCCGGTGCACCAACCGGTGAAACCGCTACCTATTATTTCGATGATATCAATGTAACGGTACTTGAACCGGGAAGTGGTGCCGCAATTATTAATCTTACTCCAACTGTTCTGATTGAAAATATCAATGCCGGTACCACAACAACCGATATGATCAATATCGAAAATACAGGCGAAGAAGCACTCGATTTTGGAGTTGTTGTGACCTATCCGGATGATAGCAAAAATGCGATTGCTGAAAACAAAATCAAACACAGTGAAGTGGTTCTGACAAATGTTCCTGTTCAGTCTCAAACTGCAAAACCCGGCGGATCTCCTGAACCATCGGATGATGTTGTTTTGAATTATGACGGCGAAAATTCATCAGCTGTGGGTCTTAACAATGGCGGCCCCATGCGTGTTGCAGCTAACTTTACTGCTGATCTCGTGAGTGATTACATTGGTATGGAATTATCTTCCATTGAAGTGTATATCAACGATCAACCCATTTCAACAACCGCCAAGGTGTGGAAATACGGAACAGTTGCATTGCCTGGACCTGGTGAAATGATCTATGAAGAAGCATGGACGCCTGTTGCAATGAGTTGGCAAACAGCTACCCTTTCCGATCCGGTATTGGTTACCGGCGGCGATTTTTGGGTAGGTTACGAAGTGGATCACGACCCCGCTACTTTCCCGGCCGGAACCGATGCTGGACCGGCACATCCACAAGGCGACTGGATTTCAACAGGACCGGGTTGGCACCACCTCTCCGACAATCCGGATTTGAACTACAACTGGAACATCCGGGCTAACTTAACCGGTGATCCCATCGTTCAGTGGCTCTCTGTAGATCCGATGTCAGGAACAGTTGAAGTAGGTGAAAATACCGATGTTGAAGTATCTTTTGACGCTTCAGAACTTGGAGCAGGTACTTATTATGCCGAACTGGTTGTAAACAGCAACGATCCGCAAAATACCCAGATCATTGTACCGGTTAACCTTGGTGTGATCCCGGGAATTGATGAAATAAGCAAAACTGCGGTTATGATTTATCCTAACCCTGCCAACAGTTTTATCAATGTGAAAGGCGATCATGAAATTTATACCGTTGAACTTTTTAACCTCACCGGTCAGGAAGTTTATAACTCAGAAGTAAATGAATTGACACACACCATTGCAACCGATCAACTCGATAAAGGTGTATATCTTTTGAAAGCTACTTTAAAAGATGGTGTAGTTACACAAAGAGTTACCATACAATAATAACAATTACAGAAAACAGAAGGGGGACTCAATCGGGTCCTCCTTTTTTTTACCTGAAAATAAAAAACCAAACCTATGACTAAATACCCCATTTACTGTGCAGGAAAATTTATAACAACGGATACAACAATTGATGTTGTTAATCCATACGACAATAAACCGTTTGCAAAAACCTTTCTGGCAAGTGAAAAGGAACTTGAAGAAGCCATTTCAGCAGCTCAAAAAATTGAGAACCCACTGGGCAAATTCCCCACTCATAAGCGGTATGAAGTACTGTCACAAATTGCAGCAGAATTGAGTACAAGACGTGATGAATTTGCACAAAACCTGAGTATGGAATCTGCGAAACCAGTAAGGTATGCAAATAGTGAAATTGACAGAGCTATTCAAACCTTTACCATTGCTGCAGAAGAGTCGAAACGATTGCCAAAAGAATACATCAGCCTCGACTGGACAAAAGCCGGAGAAGGCAAAGAAGGCATCATTAAATATTTCCCGGTTGGTTTGGTAGCAGGTATTTCTCCCTTTAATTTTCCGATGAACCTGGCAGTTCATAAAATTGCACCTGCCATTGCCAGTGGTTGTCCGATCATTCTGAAACCAGCCACCAAAACACCATTATCCACGCTAAAACTGGCAGAGATCATCGATCAAACAGAACTCCCCAAAGGTGCAGTCTCCATCCTTCCCATGAACCGTGAAACCGGAAACAAGCTGGTTACCGACGAGCGGTTCAGATTACTTTCATTCACAGGATCACCCGCAGTTGGTTGGAAAATGAAATCCCAGGCCGGCAAAAAGAAAGTTGTTCTTGAACTGGGAGGAAATGCCGGGGTCATTGTTTCCGATAGCAGCGATATCGATCACGCAGTAGAAAGATGTTTGCTGGGTGGTTTCGCTTACTCAGGACAGGTGTGTATTCATGCCCAGAGAATATTTGTTGCCGATGCGATCTTCAACACATTTATCGAAAAGTATATACGAAGGGTTGAGCAACTCAAACAGGGTAATCCTGTAGAACCGGAAACCGAAATCTCGGCCATGATCGATGCAGATAATGCCGAAAGGGTAATAAACTGGATCAAAGAAGCAGTAGATGGGGGTGCAAAGTTGCTAACCGGAGGCGTACGCGACGGATTACATGTTAAACCAACTGTGATTACGCAAACCCATCGGGAGATGAAGGTGTGTGCACTTGAAATCTTCGGACCGGTTGTGGTTATTGAAAAATATTCTGGATTTGAAACGGCTGTTGAGGCAATTAACGACAGCGATTACGGACTGCAGGCCGGTGTTTTTACAAATCGTTTGGATGAAATGAACATGGCTTTTGAAAAGCTTGATATGGGTGGAGTCATCATCAATGATGTTCCAACATTCAGGGTAGATCATATGCCGTATGGTGGTAATAAAGATTCGGGATCGGGCCGTGAAGGAGTGAAGTATGCCATACGTGACATGATGGAGTCGAAAATTCTCGTAAAACCAATTTAAAATTAAAGTTATAAATTGTTGAATGCAAGTGTTTTAATCCGTTTGTAGAAAAAAATGGATTAAAAAAAATATTATTGTGAGTCCGAATAAAAGAAATTTTATAATTTAGAGCGATTAATACAAGCCCTGATGGATGGTTGAAAGCTCAAAGATAAAATTCAAATAATTCAAACAATTCATGTATTACTAACCTAAATTTTTTAAGCTTATGAAAAACATTCACGCTTTCCTGATTACTCTGTTTTCAGTAATTTTCATCTCTGCAGGTGTATTGGCACAGCAGAATGACGTTGCTCCAAACTATGAGGATCAGTTACAATTGGAGAAACAAATGAAAGAGGCTAAGGTAGCCCAGAAGTCGATGCTCTCCGGTCGAGCTGAATCAGTATCTGCCCAACAGGAGGATGTCCTGAAAGGCAAATATCTGGAGAAAGTTCCCGGAAACTACGTTTACGACGTAGATCCGAATCCGGTAAAATCCAACATCACTTCTTCTGCTGATGATCTCTTTGATTTGCAATTTTCCTGGCCTGCTGGTGTAGGCGGCGGTGAAGCCGGTATTGAAACCGACGGAAACTACGTGTATACCACCAAATGGAATGGCGCAGGAGAATTTTACCGTTATGACATGGATGGAACCTATATTGAAGTCTTCACAGTTGCAGGAGCAGTAGGTGTCAGGGATATGGCCTATAACGGAACGTATTTCTACGGTGGTGCTGCAACCACCACAGTTTTTGAAATGGACCTTGCCAATGGTACGCTTATCAGTCAGTTTACAGCTCCAACAGCTGTAAGGGCTATAGCATACAACGAGGACGATGAAGTGTTTTACGCCAACAACTGGAGCACCGATATCGTCGCTTTTGATGCAACCGGAGCAAACCAGGGTAGTTTCCCGGTAGGACCTGCCGGAACAAGCTACTATGGCTTGGCCTATGACAATTATTGTGGCGGTACGTATCTCTGGGGTTATGCCCAGACCGACGGTACAGTTCCTGCCGATCAAAACTGGCTGGTTCAGATAGAACTGCCTTCCGGTGTTGAAACTGGCGTTACCTTCGATGTTGCGTCCATCATCACTCCGGTTACTGGTATTGCAGGTGGTTTGGCAATTTCCGATGAGTTTGTTTCAGGATACTGGACAATACTTGGAAATATGCAAAATGAGTTCCTGTGGGGACTTGAGCTTTGTATGTCAGGACCTCCTCCTACAACCGACCTTGCAGTAACTGCCATTGTTGACCCCAGCACCGGTAGTGGCCTGACAAGTGCTGAAAATGTTACTGTAACTATTAAAAACATTGGCGATGACCCGCAGTCAAATTTCGATGTTTACTTTACCCTTGATGGTGGAGCTCCTGTTACAGAAACCTATTCAGGAACACTGAACAGTGGTGAAACTGTAGACCACACTTTTGCAACAACTGTTGATCTGTCAGTTCCCGGCGATTATGAGATCATGGCTTGTACTGATCTGGCCGGTGATGAAAACCCGGACAACGATTGTAAAACAAAAACTGTTAGTAATCTGACACAGGCATTGGTTTATCCTACTGCCGCTGATTACTGGACAGGTACGACCGATGGTGCCGACAAGACTGAAACAAGCTATATCAGGTCTTATGGTGGATCCGGCGGAAATGACCAGGGCTGGATGAAATTTGACGTATCGTCGATTCCTTCAGGTGCTCTGATCAACTGGATTAAACTCCATTGTTATGTTACTGCTACTAACTTTCCATACTGGAGTGTAACTCCAATGGATATCGATCCTGTTACTGCAAGTGGCGCTGATATCTGGAATGCTGCATCAGCTGGATCAGGTACAACTGTAGCTTATGCTTATAATAATGAAGCAAGCACATTTGCTCCCGGATGGCATGAGTATGAACTCATCAACGGTGCTACTTCCGATTTGGCCGATGCTTTGGTGGCCGGTCAGGATTGGTTTGCCGTGGGTATTTATGAAAGAGATGGAGTTGATACTTATTATCTCGAATTAGATGGTTGGAATGAAACCAATGTTCCGTATCTGGAAATTGATTATTCCGAACTTGATTTTGGAATGATTGATGGTACCGTTACCGAACTCGCTACCTCCAACCCGGTTCAGGGTGCAATGATCACCGCTATGGGTCCGAATTTCACCTACGAAACCATGTCAGGTGCTGACGGAACCTATTCCATCGATCCGGCTGAAGAAGGTGAATATACCATCTATTGTATGATGGATGGATACAATGAAATGATGGAAACCGGTGTAATGGTTACTGCTGGTGCAACCACAACCCAGGATTTCGCACTCACTGCTCCAACCATGGATATCAGCCCGCTTTCAATTAATGTTACCCTCGATCCTTTCCAAACTACAACAGAAACGATCGACATTACAAACAATGGAAACGGAATGTTAAACTGGAGTGCCAGTATTATTAACAACACCGGCAAACTTGATCCTACCTCAGAAGCATTTGCATACAATGCTTATGATGCATCAGGAACATTTGCCGAAGGACCGATCTCCTTCACACTGGATGATCCTGCCACTGTTACTCAATTCGGATCTGCTGCTTCCGACTTTGTTGCTACTGCCGATTGGGTTGATGGAACCTGGTATGGATGTGTATATGGTGGTACACTCATTACCATCGATATGACAACAGGGGGAATCACTGTTATCGGAACAAGCCCTGACCTTTCAGGTATGGCTTACGACTGGACAACAAACGAAATGTATGGTGTTGATTTTGATGGAAACCTGTATACGATTGACCTGGCAACAGGTGCCGGAACCATGATTGGTACGGGTGTAGCCGGAATGATAACAATGGTTTGTGATAATACCGGAACACTCTATGGCTGGAACCTGAATGATGATTCTTTCGGATGGATCGATAAATCTACAGGTGCCTATAACATTATCAATCCCAACGTAGGATTTGACTTTATCTATGCTCAGGATGCCAGTGTTGACCATGAGGATAACACCATTTACTGGGCTGCCTATACAACTCTCGGTGCACTTTATACCATCGATCAGGCAACCGGTACACCAACCTACATTGGCGACTTTGCCGGTGGTATGGAAGTAACCGGATTTGCTATACCCAATCCGCCATCAACCTGGATTGGTATCAGCCCGAACAGTGGTATGGTTGATGTCGGAGGAACAGATCAATTGACTGTAACCCTCGATGCAACAGATATTCTTCCGGGTACCATTCTCGAAGCTGATGTTCACTTCATGTCTGATCCGGATGTTGGAGAAGAAAATGTACATGTAACATTGGTTGTTGGAGATCAGCAAACCGGACACGTTACAGGTAATGTTATGCTTGATGGTATGGCTACCTATAATATCGGTGATGTAACTGAAGTACTTGTTGAAGTCGGACCTTATTTTGCATATCCCGATGCCAACGGTGATTACGATGTTGAAGCCTATCCCGGTACCTATGATGTATCCGCTACATTATATGGTTATGAAACACAAACCGTTACCGGTATTGTTGTTGCAGAGGCAGGACTGGTTGAGAACATTGATTTCACCATGCCTACCTTATATGGAAGAATTATGGGAACCGTAACAGATGATGACTCCGGCGATCCGATCGAAAATGCAATGGTAATGGTTGTAGATACCGATTTCGAAACCATGACTGCAGCCGATGGTACTTATGAGATCTTCATCGAAGCAGGAACCTATGATGTTATGGTTGATCATCCGACCTATATGGCTGAAACAGAAACCGATGTTGCTGTTACAGCTGAAAATGATGTTACTGTTGATTTCGCGCTTACCTATCAATGCGATTTTTGTGATGCAAGCGGTGGAAACGATGAATACATCGATGGTGTTGAAATGGGATCAATCAGTAATCTCGGTACAGGGTACAATACAGGTTATGAAGACTTTACAGCCTTTTCAACCATGGTAGTTCCGGGTAATACTTACACCCTCACAATTTATACCGGTAACATGTACACAAGCGATGACTATGGTGTATGGATTGACTGGAATCAGGATTGTACATTCGACCCGGCTACTGAAAATGTAGTTTGTGGGATCGATATGGGTGCTGATGTAAATAGCTGGGATATCACCATTCCTCCTGATGCCGTTGTGGGGAACGCTACCATGCGTGTCCGCCTGAAATGGTCGGGAAGTGATTGCGGTGATCCTTGCGGAACTACTTCATACGGTGAGGTTGAGGACTATACCCTGATGGTAATTGAACCCACATACGGAGACCTTGAAGGTACTGTTACCGACGCTGACAACGGTGACCCGATTGCTGGCGCTACTGTTAGTGTTGAAGGTATTTGGGAAACAACTACCAATGCAACCGGTGATTACGAATTCATCGATCTGTTGACCGGTGATTGGGAAGTTACCTGCTCAGCCGGTGGATACAATACACAAACTGTAACTGTTACCATCGAAGAAGGTTTGACAACTACCCAGGATTTCGTACTCGAAGCTCCCGGACTCGAAGTTGATCCTACTACTATTGATATCACAATGGATTTGAACCAAATTCAGGAAGAAACCATTACTGTAAGTAATCCTGGCCTTGGTGATGTTGCATGGACTGCAGCGGTTGTTATTGAAGAGAGCAGTGCATCTGATGACCTGTTCGACCTTCAGTTCTCATGGCCTGCTGGTGTTGGTGGCGGCGAAGCCGGTATCGAAACCGATGGTAACTATGTTTATACAACCAAGTGGAATGGAACAGGTGAATTCTATCGTTATGCAATGGATGGTACCTATATCGAAGTATTTACCGTTACAGGTGCATCAGCCATTAGGGATCTCGCCTTTGACGGAACATATTTCTATGGAAGT
>JAGQVF010000205.1:0-3538 GCA_020438135.1 Bacteroidales bacterium
TTGAACCTTAAACATTAAACCTTGAACCCACAACAGTGTTCTCCATCATCGACATAGAAACCACCGGCCTCAGCCCCAAACGGGAGAAGATCACCGAGATCGCCATCTTCGTGCATGACGGCAAAAAAGTGGTGGATGAATTCTCCACCCTGATCAATCCCGAAGTGGACATCCCCTACCGGATCACGCAGATCACCGGTATCAATAATAAAATGGTGAAGGATGCACCGAAGTTTTACGAAGTGGCTAAACACATCGTGGAGATGACCGAAGGTACCACTTTCGTCGGGCACAACGTCCATTTCGATTACAACTTTGTGCGGAAGGAATTCCGGGAACTGGGTTACGACTATCAACGCAAGGTGATCTGTACCGCCAAACTGAGCCGGAAGCTGCTTCCGGGGCGTAGATCCTATTCACTCGGCAAACTTTGTCCGGAATTGGGCATCGAAAACCCGCACCGCCACCGGGCTTTTGGGGATGCAACGGCCACCACCAAATTGTTTGAGATCCTGATGAAGGTGGAGAAAAACATCGAAGCAGTTTCTTTGCGTGAACTCAATACCAGCCTCGACCGGGAGATCATTCGCAAGCTACCGCATGAGCCGGGTGTCTATTATTTTTACGACGACGAAGGCCACCTGATCTATGTGGGAAAAAGCAAAAGTATCCACGACCGGGTGATGTCGCACCTTTCGAACAACGGTACCAAAAGGGCCATCGAGATGCGCAACCTGATCGCCGACATTGGTTACGAGAGAACCGGCAACGAACTGATCGCTCTGCTGCTCGAATCGGATGAGATCAAAAAGCACCTCCCCCGCTTCAACCGGGCCCAACGGCGAAAAAACTCTCAATGGGGCCTGTTTTATTATAAGGATGAAAACGGCTACCTGCGATTGAAGATCGATCATAATGATCGGGAGGAATTGCCGCTCACCACCTTCAATTCCCATCAAGCTGCCAAAAATCATGTCTTCACCCTGGTGGAAGCATTCACCCTCTGCCAGAAACTGTGCGGATTGTTCGACACAAAGGGCGCCTGTTTCCATTACAACCTGAAACAGTGCAAAGGCGCATGCATCGGCGAAGAACCACCTTCTACCTACAACACCCGTGTTTTGCAGGCCATTGAGCCATACCGTTTTGAGGAATCGGATTTTATGGTGGTAGGGAAAGGCCGCAATGACACTGAGAAAAGCGTTGTGCTTGTCGAAAACGGAACCTATCGTGGTTTCGGGTACATTGATACAGCCTTTGATCAGAACCTGGGGCCCGATGATCTGAAATGTTGTGTTCAAACTTATGATGATAACCGTGATATTCAGCAGATTCTGAGGAGTTATCTGAAACAAAATGGCTCGACACAAATATTGAGGTTTTGAATCAGGTTTTTTGGTTGAGTAGTTCTATATTTGCATCCGACTATCACTATCAACTTTTAAATCATGGCACAAAAAGAACCATTTTCAAAAGATATTTTGCATATTGAAAACATTGACGAACTTGTAAAAAAGCTATGCGACCGGCTCGTGGAAGATGTTTTCAGAAAATACAAACGCCGGGGCGCCGTAATTGGGATCAGTGGGGGCATCGACTCTTCCGTAACGCTGGCGCTTGCAGTTAAAGCCTTTGGAGCAAACCGCCTTTTCGGTGTAATGATGCCCGAGAAAGATTCAAGTCCCGATAGCAAGGATCTGGCTCAAGTGCTGGCGGATAAATTCGGAGTAGAGGCCGTTGTTGAAAACATCCGTCCGGCACTGGAAGGTCTGCGTTGTTATGAACGGCGGGATGAAGCTATACAGCGCGTTTTCCCAGACTTTAACCCAAAAACAGATAAATCGAAGATCGGTGTTAATCAAACCGGTCTGGATCAAAACCTCCCCCCCGTTTTTCATTTAACGGTGATCGATGCCGGGGGCAACTCCAGGAGCAAAATCCTTCCCGTGAATGAATACCTGCAGATTGTTGCCGCATCTAATTTCAAACAGCGCACACGCATGGAAATGGTTTATTATCATGCAGAACAAAAACATTATGTGGTGCTTGGCACAGCCAATAAACATGAAATCGACCAGGGCTTTTTCGTGAAATTCGGTGATGGCGGTGCCGACCTGTACCCCCTGGCCGGATTGTATAAAACCCAGGTTTATCAACTGGCTGAATACCTCGGTGTTCCGCAGGAGATCATCGACCGGACGCCCACAACCGACACCTACAGTGCCGAACAAACCCAGGAGGAGTTTTTCTACCAGCTTCCGTTTGATGTGATGGATTTGATGTGGTACGGCATGGAAAACGGCTATACCCCCAAAGAAGTTGCCGACGTGATGGGTAAAACGGAAAATGAAGTGAAAAGCATTTTCAAAAATTTCGAACGCAAAATAAAAACAACGGATTACCTGCGGGCCAACCCGGTGATGTACCCCGGAACAGAAATTCTCTGATCATGAATGTTTTTGATTACTTTTTTGAGAACACTTCCACACTCACTAAAAACCTGGTTTCTGGCAACAGGGAAACAGTGGCCTATCAAGCGATTTATCAAAACAGTCTTCGCCTTGCGAAACAGATTTTATCAAATTTTGGCACCGGCCAAAACATCATCCTGTTAAGCGAAAACTCCGTTTTTTTCATCACTGCTTACCTGGCGATCATGAAGTCGGGGAATGTTTGTGTGCCGCTGAATCCGGCCATTGAGGATGAAACGCTTGGGGATATTGTTACTCGGACGGAAACGAGAACTGCATTTGTGAGCAAACGCTTTGCAAAAAAAATTGAGAACACCGGTCTGACGATAATTGATAATGACCAGGTGCAGGAATGGATCACGAAGAAAGACGTCATTGCTACAGAAGATTTTCCTTCTGATTTTGATGAAGATCATTTGGCACAGATCATTTTTACTTCCGGTTCAACCGGCGAACAGAAAGGGGTTATGCTCACCCACAAAAACCTGATCGCCAACACCACATCGATCCTTGAATACCTGAAACTAACCGCAGACGACGCCATTCTCGTTGTGATGCCATTTTATTATTGTTATGGCCTGTCGCTGCTTCACACACACCTCAGGGTTGGCGGATCGGTCGTTCTGAATAATTCGTTTGTATTCATTGGATCGGTGATCAACGATTTGAAGAAATATAATTGCACAGGATTTTCAGGGGTGCCGAGCCATTTTCAGATATTGTTGCGAAAAACCAAAGACTTTAAAAATACCCGGTTCGAAAACCTCCGGTACGTTACCCAGGCCGGTGGCAAGCTGCACAATGCCTTTATCCGTGAATTCCTCGATGCATTTCCGGAAATTAAGTTTTTTGTTATGTATGGACAGACCGAAGCCACGGCTCGCCTCTCCTATCTTCCTCCTGATCTTTTGCCTGAAAAGATCGGTTCGATGGGAAAAGGGATCCCCGGCGTTGAACTCCGTGTAGTGAATGAAGACGGTATCCATGTAAAACCCGGCGAAGTGGGCGAGATCGTTGCCAAAGGCGACAACATTATGAAAGGTTATTTCAAGGATTGGGAAACAACG
>JAGQVF010000205.1:3739-28428 GCA_020438135.1 Bacteroidales bacterium
GAAGCTCTGAAAGCAATTGTATATATTAATGATGCAGATTGGGTGAATTTTTCTGAAGAAAAAATCAAAAAACATTGCGCGGATTATTTGGCTACCCACAAAATTCCAAAAATTGTGGAATTTCAAACAAAGTTGATTTTCAATGCCGCAGGGAAAAAACAAAAAAAGGATCTCGCTACCTGATCAATAGGCAAGTTCCTGCTTCCAAATCTTTTCTATACAACGATCAAGCAGATTTTCACGCGGATGGAAATAATCTATGAAGTTTTCACGCACATGATTTTCAGGAACATCAGTATCAAAATCATAAACTTTCCCAAGCACAGAAAGGTCAGTTTTAAACAATAATTCCCTTTCTGCCAGTCCTTTCGCTGTGAGATAATCATGAACATGTCTGTAATTCGGTAATATGATAAAGCTCAATTCTATATTGTTTGTCGCGCAATAGTCAGCGATTTTACCGAGTTCATTTTTAATCTTTATGGGATAGCGGTAATCATTAAAAAACATGTTAAGATAATTTTTACTCAAACTATCCAGCTGTGGATATGGCAATTTATTGTACTTATTATCTACGATATCAATATCACCTGTGATCCTGGCAATCAGGTTATAATAAGAATCAAAAGCTATTTCGCGATTGGTAAAGTAAAGGAAAGGCCTTTTGAAGTAATCTTCGGCAAAATGATTGATCGAATACGAACGACAGGCATTATAGTTCATGAATCCTACCTGGAAATAGACTTTCTCAAGTTTCGTTTTGCCTGCGGCATGCCAAAAATTTTGAATAATTGTTTCGTAGCTCGCTCCGGGGATACAAAAATTAAAGTATTCTTTTCCTGAATATTCACGTATCAGTTCCACACTGATTTTTCTCCCCTGTGAATCCCCGAAAATCACGTGCGACTTGGGAGCTCGGTTAAACTCAATATATTTCCACAAGATATTGCCGCGAGGTGATGCCTCATCCGATCTGTTAATGGCTGCAATTTTAGTTTTTGAATCAATCCAATGCGACACATTTATAAATTCGTACGGATCGATGATAAAAACGGCTACCCAGTAAATATAGACCGGGATAAGAAAAAGTATTATCTTCTTTATGTAACCTAAAAATGTCATATTAAAATTGGAGGTATACAAAACTATCCTCCGGTTTATTGTAAATAAAAGCGAGAATTATCAATATGTAATAAGCGGTCCATTTCACATAAAACGGTTGTGAAATAAACCTTTCCAACAGGTTGACACCCCTTTCCTGTTGATATTCGTAAATCAGAACAAACAAATATGCAAGCAATGCGAAAACAAATGTTCCTTTTTCAACCACCAGGTGATAACCGGAGATACCCAGACGCAACCCTGAAAACATATGACTGATAAAATACCACGCGTCAGTCAGGCTGCCGGCATTAAAAAAAATAAGCGTAAAACAAAAAAACAGGAAAGTAAGGACACGGCTGGTAAATACTACAAATTTAGCTGGTAACTTTTGTGCAAGACGTATTCTTTTTCTTTTCGTGTAAAATTCATAGCTGATAGCTATTCCCTGGAGCAGACCCAGTACAACATAAGTCCAGTTTGCTCCATGCCAAATTCCAATTACCGTAAAGGTTAAGAATATCCCTATTATAGCAGCACGTTGACCCATTTTGCGGTAACGGATTATAAAAGGTGTAAATATAAAATCATTGCACCAAGAGGATAAAGAAATATGCCATCGACGCCAGAATTCACCCACATTTTTAGCGAAAAAAGGACGATTGAAATTATCGATAAGTTTTATTCCGAATACTTTGGCGCTACCCAGGGCCATATCAGTATATCCCGAGAAATCGCAATACAGGTGGATGGTTTGTATAAAAAATACAAGGATCAAAGGTGTTCCGGTATATTCTTCTACCTGTCCGTATACCGCACTTACCGGTGCCACCAGATTATTGGCGATTACAACTTTTTTGAATAAACCCCATAAAAATAACCGGATACCCGCAGACACCTGTTGAGAATCAAACGTAATATTATTTCGTATTTGTGGTAAAAACAAGTTTGATCGTTCCACCGGTCCTGCCAGAAATTTCGGGAAAAAGATGAGGTATGTTGTGAATAAACCGAAATTTCGTTCTGCTTTCTCTGCCTTACGGTTTATTCTTATCAGGTAACCCATCGCCTGAAATGTGTAATAAGAAATGCCGATTGGAATGATCACATTGATATACGGGATTTCAGTATTTTGTGGTAAAAGACCGAGTACTGCATTCACATTACCGATCAGGAAATTAATGTATTTATAAAATGCCAGAAACCCAATATTAAGAAAAATGCCTGTTCGGAATATCGTTTTTCTATATCTTTGGTTTTGTATTGTTTCGAGCCCGATGCCAAGCAAATAGTTAACTATTGCAAATAGCAAAGTGATCATAACAAGATTGTAGGAAAGGGAACCGAGAAATACCAAACTGGACAGGAACAAAATCACCCAGCGATACTTTTTACCGGTAAGGTAATATACCAGAAACGTTCCGCCCAAAAATATTAAATAGTAAAATGAATTAAACAGCATTTTAAACCGAATAATCAGGGTTGAGTTAATATTCCATGATAGCTAAATTATAAATTTTGCAAATATGAAAAATCTATTGTCACTTTTATTTGATTTATTGAAAATAGGTTTCGTAATCGTTCTGTTTTTATCTTCCGCCTGCAGTGATAGCAAACCACAAATTGACCGGGATAATGCCTATCATATCATTTTCCTGCATCACAGCACCGGTAATGTTATCTGGAAAGGTAAACCATCCGGAACAGATGTTATCAAAAATTTCTTCAGTGATGTACATGCTGTTCCCGAATGGTTCGATACTTATAATGCCTCGCAGGAAAAAGCTTATCTCATCGAAGAACGTTCTTTTCCTAAAGCAGAACCTTACGGATGGAACAATTATCCGTTCGACTATTACAACATTTGGGTAAAAAACGGAGGTGAAGATTTTTTTAATGAGGAACCCACCCTTGAAAATCTTACCAATGATTATCAAATGATCATTTTTAAACATTGTTTTCCTGTAAGCCTTATTAAAAAGGATTCAGGTGAACCCGACATCGGCTCTGACGAAAAGCGGGTCGAAAATTACAAGGTTCAGTACATCGCCCTCCGGGAAAAAATGCATCAATTCTCTGAAACAAAATTCCTGGTATGGACAAGTGCAGCTATGGTTGAAAGCAAGACCAACCCTGAGCAGGCCAGGTTAGCCCGAGAATTTGTTGACTGGGTGAAATCAAAATGGGACGAACCGGATGACAATATATACCTGTGGGACTTTTATGAACTTGAGACTGAAGGTGGTTTGTATCTGACCAATGAAAATGCCCGCAGTGAGTGGGATTCACATCCTTCGAAGGAATTCGCTGCCCGGGTTGCCCCTTTATTTTGCAACCGCATCATCGATGTAGCCGAAAACAAAGGAAAATCAACCACCCTAACCGGTGAGAAAAAATCAAACTAACTGAAACCTATTCAGTAAAATCAGAATAAAACAGAGTAAATCAATTCACACACTTAAAAAGATGATTGAAACGGTAGAGATTAAAAACAAGATCAGATCATTTATTGCTGAAACCGCATTTGTTTCTGAAGATAAAATCAATGATAACTCGCTTATTTTCCAGGAAGGAATTTTCGATTCGATGGGATTTTTATCTTTAATCAATTATATCGAAGATCATTTCCAGATAAAAGCTGATGATGCCGAGTTGCTTGAAGAAAATTTTGAGTCAGTGGAAGCCATCGCCGAATTTATAGCAAGAAAATCGAACTAGTTCTGTATGTGCGGAATTGCCGGCATATTTCACACCTCCCCAACACACGGACCGGTAACACAGCAACAGGTCGGGAATATGCTCCGGGCTATCCGGCATCGCGGTCCTGATGAGAGTGGCATCTACCTGTCCCAAAACTTTGGTATGGGCAATGTCAGGCTCAGCATTATCGATCTGGCTTCCGGCAGTCAACCCTTATCTGTAGAAAACAACCGATATTGGATTGTTTACAATGGTGAGCTTTTTAACTATCCTGAACTCAGGGATGAACTTCAAAAGCGGGGTCGAACATTTCAAACCGCATCCGACACTGAGGTTGTTTTGCAGTCATTTGCAGAATGGGGTCCCGATTGTCTGAAACGCTTTAACGGTCAATACGCCATCAGTATCTGGGATGAACATCGAAAGGAATTATTTCTCGCCCGTGACCGTGCAGGCATCAGACCGCTATTTTATGCGTACCGGACCGGATCTTTTTATTTCTGCTCGGAAATCAAAGGACTTTTTCAGCTACCTCAGGTAGAAAGGCAAATTACAGCAAATGGTCTGGCACAGGTATTCAGCTTCTGGACAACCCTCACCCCTTCAACACCCTGGAAAGATGTATTGGAATTGCCGCCGGGTCATTATATGAGGGTAAACCAACATGGCACAGTTATTCAAAGGTATTGGAGGTTATCTTTTCCGGAAGAGGAAGACCAAACCGAAATACGATCTGTTAATGAAACGGCAGAAGAATTAAAATGGCTCCTTCGGGATGCTGTCAGGATAAGGTTGCGGGCTGATGTTGAAGTAGCCGCCTATCTGAGCGGTGGTCTCGATTCAACCATCACAACTGCTTTAATCCGTGATATTGAGCCTGATATTCTCAACACCTTTTCAATCGGTTTTCAGGAAAGAGATTTTGATGAATCGAACTACCAAACTGAGGCTTCGCAGTTCTTTGGCACCCATCATACTTCTTTTTCGTGCAGCAATGCAGAGATCGGTGAAAATTTCATAAACGCTGTATATTATTCTGAATATCCTTTACTTAGGACCGCACCGGTGCCTATGTACCTGCTTTCGAAAAAAGTTAGAGAACAAAACATAAAGGTTGTGATTACCGGTGAAGGTGCGGATGAAAATTTTGCAGGTTATAACATTTTTAAGGAAGCTGCCATACGGCGGTTTTGGGCTTCGCAACCTAATTCAACCGTCAGACCGATGTTATTGAAAAGACTGTATCCCTATCTTCCGGTGATACGGGATGGAAATCCAACCGCATTAAAAATGTTTTTTGGGTTTGGTTTGCAGCAAACCGATGATCTGTTTTATTCTCATCTGCTGCGTTGGCACAACACTTCGCGTATCAGAAATTATTTAAGTGAGGATATCAAATCCACGGCTCAGCCGGATTTTGATAAAGCCCTTAAAATCATAGCCGGTCCAGCGTTCTCAAATTACGGCAATCTGGCCAAAGCGCAGCATCTGGAGTTTTCTGTTTTTATGTCGAACTATTTATTGTCATCGCAGGGCGACCGAATGGCCATGGGAAATTCTGTTGAAGGTCGTTATCCTTTTCTTGACCATCGTGTAATAGAGTTTGCTGCCAACCTGCCCGAAAACCACAAACTGATCGGGCTAAACGAAAAATTCATACTCAAAAAGATGGCGGGCAAAACCATTCCATCTTCCATCCTGAACCGTAGCAAGCAAGCCTACAGGGCCCCTGTATCAGGTGGACTACTTGGATCAAATGCACCGGATTTTGTTCATGAAATGTTATCCGAAGCAAACCTTCACAATGCTGGTTTTTTTGATAGTGCAAAGGTGAACAAACTGATACAAAAAATGGAAAATGGCAAAATGATTTCGGAGATTGATCAGATGGCCCTTTCGGGAATATTGTCCACCCAATTGCTTCATTATCTTTTTATTTGCGGAAATCCACCGCCGGACATAAAAAAAGACCTCCGGAAACCGAAGGTCCTTCATCAACCTGGAAGTTAACCTTTATTTATTGATAAAAGCTCTGTCCTTAATTGTACATCCAATAGCCTTTGTAAAATCGGGATCGGGATTGTTTCCAGAAATTAGTGCATCCACAGCCATTTCAACATATTTTTCGTCGGCCTTTCCGGCATCGGTGTGATTGTTGTCGATGGCTCCGATATATCTTACGATATAAACATCCTCTTTATTTGTTCTGCCATTTGCAGCAGGTGATTCAACGTTTTTTTTCTCAAGTAAAAAAACATGTGGTGTCCGTTTGGCTCCATACTCACGATACACTTTTTGACCGGCATCATAGAGGTATGGAAAAGTAAACCCCTTCTCTTTTGCCCTTACCTGCATAAATGAAAATGAATCTTCAGGTACCAGCACAGAATCATTCGGGTTGATGGCAAGTACAGGATACCCTTTAAATTTGTATTTTTTATCAAGGGCGATGATTCTATCCTCATAAGCTTTGGAATAAGGACAGTGGTTGCAGGTAAAGATCACTATAAAACCCCTGGCATCCGGGAAGTCGGCCATGGCAACCATGGTTCCGTCAACGTTTTTCAGTAAAAAATCACGGGCAGTATCCCCAACTTCATAACCCGACGTTGCATATTCCTGTGCAAACGTCATCACACCTGCGATTAACAGTGCGATCAATAACATTAATTTCTTCATATCTCTTTATTTTTCTGATTCAACAATTGTTTTCAATTCTTCGTAGCTCATCTGTCCTTCATGGAATTTTCTGAATTCCCCCTTATAAATCAACGTTGCAGGTATAGCACCCGACCAGGAGGAACTCACTTTATCGATCCATTTATTGGCATCTACGTCGATAAGGTGGATCACCTCCGACTGAAGGTTATTTTTATCGACGAAGGGTATTAACAACTCCTCATGTTTATTTGGAAAATCGAGGCTCACAAGCAAAACACTGACCTTTTGTCCATTATATTCTGTACGTATTTTCTCAAAATCAGGTAGCTCCTTTACGCACGGTTTGCACCAGGTAGCCCAGAAATTCACGATGTAAAGGGTATCATTATCCTTATGCAACAACGATTCAAAAGTATCAAAATCCATGCGGGGGATCCTGTCAGGATTTTTACCTGCCAAAACAGGAATTGCAAAGAGGATCATCAACATCCGGAATGTAAAATTTCGTGCTGTCTTCATTCCACAAAGGGCTTTGTAATCAGAACAAAATGAACCCGAAAAGGTTTAGTTTCATGCTGATAGACGAATTAAGTTTTAATACCCGTCAACCGGATAACTGAAGCCGCTCCACGGTGATATTCACCTTCATTAAGTTCGGTCAAATGCGTGTATAGCCTGACCTCCTTCAGATCGGAAAAGTCACCCGAAAGTTCTTCTATCGAAAATAACATGGTAGGGTCTTTCGGCCCGCCGGAGTTGTATTTTAACTGATCTTTCGAAAAACCTTCGAGGATCAGTTTGCCACCGGGTTTAAGGTATGAAACCAACTTGCGATGCCATTCGCGCCGAAATTGCGCCGGCATGTGGGCAAAGATTAGTGCAATCACATCAAACGAATTCTTTGGATAATCAACATCAGCATAACCTGCCAACCGGTATTGAATGGAAACTTTTTTATCATCAGCGAGCAAAAGGGCTTTACCACGGGCTACCTCACTTGAATCAAAAGCAAAAACATTAAATCCCAGCTGTGCAGCAAATACTGCGTTACGACCTTCGCCTTCGGCGGGAAATAATATTTTTCCAGTTGCAGATTGCTCTAATTGTTCGCTTAAGAAAGCGTTGGGCAAAGTGCCATATACATACTCATCGGTTGTGTATCGTGCATTCCAGAACGTAGTCATCATTTCAACATTTGTGTTATGAAACAAAATATGTAAGCAGGTGTTCAGCGGAAAAATTTATCAGATATGAAATGGATAAACTGTGATGATAATTTCGAATATTTTCGGATTTTGTTTCCTATTCCATGAGAGAAATGAATTACAAAATAGCAATAAAAAAACCCGCCTGGTGCGGGTTCTTTCAAACGAATATCGAATCATTATTCAAGCATTATCTTTCTTGAGCTCGCCTTATCCCCTTGTTGGATTTGAAGGAAATAAACACCGCTTTTTTCGCTGCTGATATCGATCTCTTTGCTATATATGCCGCTAAAGTTGGAAAGGGTTTCTGAATAAACCTGCTTACCGTTTGTATCAAAAATACGAATGTCTGTTTTTCCGGTCTCCGGAGTAGCGAACTCTAAGGTGAACCTTCCGGGATTAGGGTTTGGGCTGAAAGATAAATTGTCAATTTCTAAACTTCCTGATTTCCCTTCAAGATTTATACCTGATTTTTCAAGGTTTTTTATATCCGAATTTTCAAGTTTTCGAACAATTACCTTGCTTTGAATCATTACCTTTCGATCACCTTTTTTCGATTCAAACCTTTTTACAAAAACCTGTGTTTCCCCATCAACACTAACATCCTCATCGGAAACCACAATTTGCTTTTCTCCATTGTTAATATTGATTTCGCTTGTATTCCCATCAAATCGTTTCACCACGATGTTTGAATTTTCACCGTCGTCGTCCACATTTACCCAAATGAGACCTTCTCCCCCGGTATGATCCTCCCAGTTTACATAATCGCCTTCTACCTTGCTGATGTTTCCTTCTTCATCAATAATGTACGCTCCTTCCTCATCAACCTGGTATTCCTTTACTTCACCATTTTCACGGGTTACTTTAATCACTTTCCCGTCGTCGGTGCTTTCAACTTCAATGCTTGTTGAACCCGTATCTATCCATTCCAATTCATCAGAAATAGTAACAGTATGAGTACCCTCGCCGTCACCAATAGATTTAACGATGATCTTGTTATCACCAGACTGATTTATGACCGTCGAATCTCCATCATCAGAAAAGAAATACATATAACCTTTATCGTCGCTTGAAATACTCCAGGTGGATTCACCGTCAGCATCGTCGCCGGATGTGATGGTTAGCTCCACCTTTTTGTTTCCTGAACCATCATCTTCAACCTCCTGCGACATCACCCAAACCTGTTCATCACCAAGCGCATCAGAATCGAAAAAGTAAGCATTTTCCATTTCATCAAGGGTGATTCCAAGAGACTTAAAATCTTCACTGTCCAATAGCTTCTTGAGGTCCTGCAGCTCTTCAGAAGAAGTTAAATCAGAAATGAGGATGGTGGTATCGACCACTTGTTTTTCACCATTTACATCTTTCACAATGTTCAGTTTAATTTCTTTTTCTTGTGTGTCCTGGGCAGCGACTAAGATTGGCAAACACCACAATGCTGTCCATACAACTATCAAGACACCGGTTTTTTTCGTAATTTTAGTTTTCATGATTTATCAATTTTAAAGTTTGAGACAAAACTACCAAGTTGCTGAATCCAAGAGCGTTAAAGGCAGGTTAAAAAAGGTTAAGGAAAAGTTAAAGTAATTTTTCAGCTAAAGTGTTATCTGCATCTTTGCATTAAATATTTAATTCTTGAAAAAAAGAACCCTGACCGGAATAATAATCTTAATGTCAGTTTCACTGGCAGGAATCATCTTCGTGCAGTTGCTATGGATGAAAAACGCTATCGATGTAAAAGAGCAACAGTTCGACCGATCGGTTAATGATGCCCTTGCCGATGCAGTTAAACTGATGCGCAAAAAGACTGATGTAGCCTGGTTTGCTGATCAGGTTTGGGATACAGCATTCGACAACGGCAATAATAGGGTATTTTTTTCTGATAACAGTGATGTGGTGAGCGGTAGTTCATCCGGAAAAAAATCCAGCAATGCTTACGTATACGTTAACAGCAATGAAGATGGTGAAGAAACACACACAATAAGCGTTAGCAGTGAAAGTGACGAGAATATTGTGGTCGATATGATTGAGGATAAGAACTTCATTAAAACCTCTGTTAATAAATTAGATAGTTTGCGTTCGCGTGTAAATAACAGCGAATTTGTGGTGATTTCAGAGTTTACCGATTCGGTTAATGTGATCGTGAAAAATAAAATTGCACAGATATCGAAACGTTCTAAATCAATGGATGAAGCCTTGAATGAACTGGTTTACGAAATTCGCAGTTTCAATCTTGATCCGGCGGCAAAGATCAGCATGGATATCATTACAACTAACCTGCAGGAAACTTTATCAAACAAAGGTATTGATCTCGATTTTGAGTTTGCCGTGTTGGACCCCAAAGCAGATTCGTTGTCTTCACTCCGCACGAAAGGTTTCGATTCCTATGATAATCACCTTTATAAAACAAGACTGTATCCGGAGAGTTATTTCGGTAAACCCGATCTGCTTTTGTTGGATTTTCCGGGTCGGAGAATGCATATGTTCAGATCGCTTAGCCTTCTTTTCTCGGGATCATTACTTTTTACACTGATTATCCTTGCTACCTTTTATATCACCATTCGGGTAATTCTTCAGCAAAAGAAAATTTCGGAGATCAAATCAGATTTCATTAATAATATGACTCACGAATTCAAAACACCGATCGCAACCATTTCGCTGGCAGTGGATTCAATTAATAGTCAAAAGGTTATAAACGAACCGGAAAAAATTAAGTATTTTACAGGAATCATCGGCGAGGAAAACAAACGAATGAATGAGCGGGTAGAAAATGTACTACAGATGTCGTTGCTCGAAAAACAGGATTTCAGTCTAATCCCTGAAACTGTTGATATGCATGTATTGATAAATAAAACAGTGGAAAAATTCGCATTGCAGATACAGAACAAGAATGGAAAGGCATCGCTTCATTTGTTGGCTGAAAATAACTTTGTTGAGGTTGATGCCCTTCACATGTCGAATGTGATCAGTAACCTCATCGACAACGCACTTAAATATGCTGAACTCCCTTCAATCGAAATGAGGACAAGAAACGAAGGAAACAATTTTGTTTTTGAAATAAAAGATAATGGGATCGGTATGAGCCGTGAAGATCAGGTTAAAGTGTTTGACAAGTTTTACCGGGTTACAGGGGGCAATATCCACAACGTGAAAGGTTTCGGGCTGGGATTGAGTTACGTTAAAGCGATTACCGAAGCATTCGGCGGATCGATCGCAGTAAACAGCAAACCCGGTAGAGGATCAACATTCATCGTAAAATTACCTCAGACATCATGAAAAAGAAACACATATTGATGGTTGAAGACGATCACAATTTCGGATCCGTATTAAAAGCCTATTTAGAAATCAATGATTATGAGGTGAATTGGGTAGACGACGGACGTCATGCTATTCGGGAATTTAGCAACGCAAATTTTGATATTTGTGTGCTCGACGTGATGTTGCCCAATGTGGATGGCTTTACGATTGCGCAAGACATCCGCAAACTCAATCAAAACGTACCTTTTATATTTGTAACTGCCAAAACGCTAAAAGAAGATGTTTTAAAAGGTTATGCAACCGGTGCCGATGATTACATTACCAAACCATTCGACTCGGAAGTGTTACTGTTAAAGATTCAGGCCATTCTGAAACGGTCCGGCCAAAATGAACCGGCAGCAGAACCTGAAGATATCTATGATATTGGCAGGCTAAAATTCATGTATTTGGAACGTTTGCTCAAAGTTGATGAAAAAACAATCCGTATGTCACCCAAAGAAGCCGATCTCCTGAAAATGCTTTGTCAATATAAAAACAAGGTTTTACCCCGCGAACTGGCGCTACGTTCGATCTGGGGCGACGACAATTATTTCACCACCCGAAGCATGGATGTTTATATTACCAAGTTAAGAAAGTATTTAAAATCTGAGGAAAAAGCCGGCATCATGAATATCCACGGCAATGGCTACCGCTTGATTGTACAGGATCAAAAAGCATAATTGTTAATTATGCAAGAACATTTCATATTTTGTTGAACAACGATTGAGGTCAATTGTTTCTTTTGCAATTCAATCATTAAGATGACCAATTAAAAACTTAGGTATTATGAGAAAATTTTACAATTTACTTTTTATCTTATTTCTTCCTGCCCTGTTCCTGCTATTCACAAGTGAGGTTCTGTACCATACCGGTAGTCCGGGAGGTAAAACAGGTTCACCGGGCGATGGCGGCGCCAATTGCACCGATTGTCATACCAGTTTTGCTCCGGTAGATGAGGAGTTTTGGATTTACAGTCCGGTGATGCAACTAACCGGCTACAATCCCGGCGAAACCTATGATATTATTGTAATTGGCATGTGGGAGAATGCCCAAAAATTTGGTTTCGAAGCTACTGCTGAAGATGCACAGGGAAACAAAGTTGGACAATTTATTGCCAGTTTTGACGGCCGTACACAAACGATCAATAACAACAGTGCAATAACACATACAGCGGCTGGAAATGCTCCCATTATCGATACAACCACATTATGGAACTTTACCTGGACCGCTCCGGCTACCAGTGTGGGAGAGATCACTTTTTATGCTGCAATCAATAGTGCCAACGGAAACGGCAATAACCAGGGCGACCTGATCCACTTGTCTAATTTTACTGCACCTGTATCAACCGGCATAGGGGAATCAGAAATGGCTGAAAAATTAGAAATTTATCCCAATCCTGGCAATGGAGATTTCACTATTCAGGCAAATGCCTCTGTAAACACCAACGAAATCTCAGTTTTTAACACTTCAGGTCAGTTGGTGTACAAAACACCCATCACAGCAGGTGCTAATAAACTTGATTTGAAACACCTCGAAAAAGGAATTTACTTTGTGAAAGCCGGTGATCTTTCTCGCCGGATATTGATCAGGTAATAATTTTCATAAGCTTAATTGTTACAAACCCCCTCAACCAAGGGGGTTTTTGTTTTAGAACCCGCTTCCTCATTTTTATTACATTTGTCGAAAAACCAAAGATATTATGGCACAACAAGAGTTAAATCCCAAAAAAATTATTCCGATTGCTATCATCGTCGCAGCAATAATCCTATTACTTATTTCATGGAGCAGCATCACCATTACCATTGATGCAGGACATGGAGGTGTTTTGTTCCGAAGATTTGGCGGAGGGATCCAACTGGATAAAACCTATGGTGAAGGTTTTCACTTTATCGCACCCTGGAACAAGATGTACATTTATGAAGTAAGACAGCAGGAAGTTGCCGAAGAGATGAACGTATTATCAAGCAATGGTTTGGAAATACAGGTTGATGTATCTGCATGGTATCAGCCTTCGTACGAAAATCTTGGGAACCTGCATTCCAAAATCGGAACCAACTACCTGAACCGGGTAGTGATCCCCAGTTTACGATCATCGGCCAGGAGTGTTGTTGGGCGGTATATTCCTGAGCAAATCTATTCAACCAAAAGGGATGCAATTCAGGATGAAATTTTTCAGGAAACCAAAAAACTGCTGGATGAAAAAAATGTACAATTAAACCAGGTACTCATCCGATCCATCAAACTTCCACCATCTATTAAAGAAGCCATCGAAAGCAAACTAAAACAGGAACAACTC
This sequence comes from Bacteroidales bacterium, assembly GCA_020438135.1. Classification (GTDB taxonomy): domain Bacteria; phylum Bacteroidota; class Bacteroidia; order Bacteroidales; family JAADJA01; genus JAADJA01. The sequence goes on from JAGQVF010000205.1 coordinate 17,000, forward strand.
ACACTTGAGTATGAATTTAAACTTGAAAAAGCGAGTAAGGAAGCCGAACGTCAAAAGATTGAAGCAGAGGGTAAAGCCCGCGCTAACGACATCATCAATGCAAGCCTTACCGACCGGATCCTGCGAGAAAAAGGTATCGAAGCTACGCTAAAACTATCGCAATCGCAGAATACCAAGGTGGTCGTGATCGGGAATAGTAAAGACGGACTGCCACTTATCCTGGGTGATACCAAATAATTTTAGATGGGATGAGAAGCAGCAAATGGTTTGCGGTACTCTTTTTCACCATCAACCTCCTGATTTGCTCTTTTTATATTGATGTGTGGCAAAATGGCAATGCTGTATCGCGTGCACTTCCGATCATTACCTTTTTCGAATCAGGAACATTTAGGATTGACAAATACCATGAGCTTACACCTGATAAAGCATTTGTAAATGGAAACTATTTTACCGACAAAGCACCTTTGCCCACTTTATACGTTCTTCCCTTTTTCGGACTGGCCAGTTGGACCGGCTTCATAAGCCCGGATGAAAAAGGGAACCTCTTTGGACCTGAAGTGCTTATAATTGGTGGTATTCTGGCCGGAAGTGTTCCACTTGCACTCCTGATAACCCTGCTTTACCTGAGGATCAGAAAATACAGATCCGGGATATCCCCCGTTTGGCTGTCCACTCTACCGTTTTATGGTTCCTTTATGTTTGTTTTTAGCGGAACCTACTTCGGGCACCTTTTCGCCGGTGCCTTGCTGCTCATATTTTATCTTTTTCTCCAACAAAAGCGTTTTCTATTGTCAGGTATTTTTGCCGGACTCACATTTATTAGTGAATACAACCTTGCCGTTTTAATTTTTTTTATGGGATTGTTTCTTTTATGGAAAGAAAAAAAGATCAAACCATTATTGGTTTTTGCTCTTGGGGTTTTACCATCCATTCTTTTTATATTATGGTACAATTCCAAATTTTCAACGTCTCCGTTCGTATTTCTTTACAAGTATCATAACTATAACCAACTTGATCAAAACTACGGCTTTCGTTTGCCCGGGATAGAAGCGTTTTGGGGATTAACCTTCAGCCCGTATAGAGGTATGTTTTTTTATGTACCTGTATTGCTAACGGGTTTCTATTTCCTGTTCAGGCAATTGATAAACAGATCAATTGCCAACCTGCTAAACAACATCCTGTTTATACCCTCGGTGTTATATTTTATTTTTATCGCAAGCTACTTTGCCTGGTGGGGAGGATGGTGTTATGGTCCAAGGCTGCTTATGGGAATGCTTATTTTATTGCTTTTTGAGGTGGTGACAAAAATCGCCAAACACCCTATACCAAAGTATATCGTTTGGATTACCATCATAATAGGATTGGTGATCAATGTTTCAGCCAAGGCAACAATTGTGTATGATGCACCAACCGGAATTTACAATCCCTTTATTGAGCTGGTTGCTACAAAGTTCCTGGCGGGGCATCTGAATCCGAATAACCTGTTATCAATTGTATTTGATGTGCCTTCCCAACTTGCCTTTGTGATTTTTTCAGTCACCTTGTTTGGAGGGATTTGGGTGCTGGATATCTTTCGACCGGAAAGGAATCTGACGGCAGAAATTCGTCATAAATAACTCTGCCGGGCAGCCTGGTTTTTCGTTTCTACCGATCTTATCAAAAAAATAAACATATCCCAGTTTTGATTACCATGTAAAACAGGCTTAAGCTTCACAATTTATAATCCTTCTAAATTTCTTTGGGTTCTTGGTCAGATCGAAAAATTAACCCTACTTTTGACCTGTTAATTAATTAACAATGGAAAAATCTAAATATTAAAATAACTTAATATGAGTTCACTGGTTCAAAGTACAATTGAGAAATACGGCAAAGATGCCACACGACTCATGGATATCATTACCGATATCAAAAAAGAGTTGGGCGTTCTGGGCAAAGGTGAGTTTACTGAAATTGCCGACCAACTGGGATTGTCGTCGGTTGAGGTTGAACAAACCTATTCGTTTTATCATTTTTTCTCCACTGATTCACGGGCCAAATATAACATTTACCTGAATGATAGCCTGGTGAGTGAAATGATGGGCAGGCATGAAATTGCCGAAGCCTTTGAAAAATCAACGGGTACCAAATTCGGATCAATTTCCTCAGACGGCCTTTTTAGTCTTCACAACACATCCTGCATCGGAATGAATGATCAGGAACCGGCTGCCATTATCAACGGAACCATTTTCCCAAGAATCACAACCTACAGGGTTCGGGAGCTGATTCAACAATTCAGGGCTGGCAAAGAGGTAGAAGACATGGTGAATAGTTTCGGCGGAGGCAAAAACCAATCCGATCTTATCAAATCAATGGTTACCAATAACCTCAACCGAAGAGGTGCTGTAATCTTTTCAAACTACGAACCGGCAACTACATTAAACAAGCTGAAAGACCTAAAACCTGAACAGGTAATCGATGAAGTAAAAAACTCGAATTTGCGGGGTCGCGGTGGTGCAGGTTTCCCAACCGGACTTAAATGGGATTTTTGCACAAAATCACCCGGTGAGGTTCGCTACCTGCTTTGTAATGCCGACGAAGGCGAACCCGGCACTTTTAAAGACAGGGTTATTCTTACCGAAATCCCCCATTTGTTGTTCGAAGGAATGATCGTTGGAGGTTATGCCATCAGTGCAAAAGAAGGCATCCTTTACCTGCGTATGGAATATGATTACCTGAAAGATTACCTCAATGCCATTTTGGATGATTTCAGGAAAGCAGGTTGGTTAGGCAAAAATGCCTGTGGCATCGAAGGATTTAATTACGACATCAGAATTCAAATGGGAGCCGGAGCTTACGTTTGCGGTGAAGAATCAGCGCTGATCGAATCAAGCGAGGGGAAACGCGGCGAACCTAGAAACAGGCCCCCCTTTCCTGTTCAGGTCGGATACCTTAATAAGCCAACAGTGGTGAATAATGTCGAAACCCTTTGTTCAGTCGTCAAGATTATTGAAAAGGGCGCTGATTGGTACAAAGCAATGGGAACGAAAGAAACTGCCGGAACCAAACTGCTAAGCATCTCCGGTGATGTGAAATATCCCGGCGTTTTCGAAATTGAATGGGGAATGAGCATCGATGAAATGCTTGAGATGGCCGGCGCAACCAACGTTAAAGCAGTTCAGGTGGGAGGCCCCTCTGGCAGGTTGATTGGTCAGAATGAGTTTCACCGGACCATTTGTTACGAAGACTTGCCAACAGGAGGCGCTATGATCGTAATTGGAGAGCACAGAAAAATCCTGGATGTTGTGAAAAATTTCACCGATTTCTTTATAGAAGAATCTTGTGGCTCTTGCGCTCCGTGTCGCTATCTCACTGTAATTCTGAGAAACAAATTGCAAAAGATCATTGATGGTAAAGGAGTTACAAAAGATCTGGACGACCTGGTGATGTGGGGAGAGCAGATGAAGAAGGCAAATCGGTGCGGTCTTGGCCAAACAGCTGCCAACCCGGTCCTTACAAGCATCGAAAACTTCAGAAGCGAATACGAAACCAGGATAGAGAAAGGCAAGGATTTCGATACGAAATTTGATCTGAATAAAGCCATTCAAAATTCGAGTCGTTATGTCGGTCGTTTTCCACAGGCATAACAGGTAAAATTTAAGTGTACAGAAAAAAATAAGTCATAAGCAATGAACGATCAAGTAAAATTCACCATTGACGGAAAGCAATGTACAGCTGAAAAAAACACGAACCTTGTGGAGGCTGCCAAAATGAACGGAATCTACATTCCCACACTGTGCCACCTCGAGGGTGTTAAACCAGCCGGTTCATGCCGTATTTGCAATGTAAAAATCAACGGACGGTTTATGACCGCCTGCACAACCCTTGTGGTTGATGGTATGGTCATCGAAAGCAATACCAATGAGATACAGGAGTTACGAAAAATCATCATCGAAACCTTGTTTGTTTCGGGAAATCACTTCTGCCCTGCCTGCGAAAAAAGCGGAAATTGCGAACTTCAGGCCATGGGCTATAAATACCAAATGATGGTTCCACGCTTTCCGTATGAATTCGAAGAGAAAGAAGTGGATGCAAAAACCACCAAACTGTATATCGACAGAAACCGCTGCATTCTCTGCAAACGCTGTGTAAGGTCGATAAAATCAAAAGATGGTAAAAGCATTTTTGCGATCAAGGGTCGTGGACACAAAGCAGTGATCAACATCGATCACAAACTGGCCAATCAAATGACCGACGAAGAAGCCATGCATGCCATGGAAACCTGCCCTGTAGGCAGTATCCTTCGCAAAGAGCGGGGTTATGTTGATCCCATCGGAAGCCGTAAGTTTGATCACAAACCCATCGGAAGTGAAATTGAAGAAACAGTAACCGTTAAATAAAGGAGACAGTATCATGAGTAAACCAATTGTAGCAACAACATCGTTAGCCGGTTGTTTCGGATGCCACATGTCGATCCTGGATATCGACGAACGCATCCTTCAGTTGATCGAACTGGTTGATTTTAACAAATCACCGGTGGATGACATAAAAGAATTCACCACCATGTGCGATATCGGATTGATTGAAGGTGGATGCTGTAACAGTGAAAATGTACATGTTTTAAAGGATTTCAGAAAAAACTGTAAAATCCTTGTATCGGTAGGTGAATGTGCCATCATGGGCGGACTTCCTGCACTGCGTAACAACATCCCCATTGAGGAGTGTCTTCATGAAGCTTATTTGAACGGACCTTCCACCAAAGATGCCAATCCTGACAAGATACTTCCCAATAATGAAGAATTACCGATCATTCTTGATAAGGTTTATCCCTGTCATGAAATCGTTAAAATCGACTATTACCTGCCCGGATGCCCACCCCGTGCCGACCTGATATGGAATGCTTTGGTCGCACTTGTGACCGGCGACGAGCTGAAACTCCCCTATGAAGTTGTTAAATTTGACTAATACGAATAGCATGGAAAAGAAAATAACTATAGAACCGGTAACCCGTGTTGAAGGACATGGAAAAGTAACCATTTATATCGATGATGAAGGCAACATTTCACAAAGCCGGCTGCACATCGTTGAGTTCAGAGGATTTGAAAGATTTGTGCAAGGACGGCCCTACTGGGAAGCACCTGTTCTGGTGCAACGTCTTTGTGGCATTTGCCCAGTAAGTCACCATCTGGCTGCAGCCAAAGCACTCGACGTGATCGTTGGTGCCGGAACCGGTGACGGCCTCACACCCACCGGGGAAAAAATGAGAAGACTGATGCACTACGGACAAATGTTCCAGTCGCATGCGCTGCATTTTTTCCACCTGGTTTCACCTGATTTGCTTTTTGGTGTGGACGGAGATCCCATCGTTAGAAATATCATTGGTGTTGCAAAAAAATACCCTGAGCTGGCTGTTCAGGGCGTTATGATGCGCAAATTCGGGCAGGAGATCATCAGGGCAACAGCAGGAAAGAAAATTCATGGTACCGGGGCCATTCCGGGAGGTATCAATAAACATCTTACGCAGGAAGAAAAAGAGAGCTTCCTGAAAGGAGCTGATCCGCTAAACGCCGATAAAATGATTTCGTGGTCTGTGGATGCACTTCAGTTCCTGAAAGATTATCACAAAGACAACAAAGATTTCATTGATAATTTTGCCGCTTTCCCATCAAGCCATCTGAGCCTTGTACGAAAAGACGGAGCACTCGACCTATACCACGGTGTGTTAAGGGCTGTGGATGCAGATGGTAAAAAAATTCTGAACGATGTAGATTACCAGGATTACCTCAATTACATCAACGAGGAAGTCAGAGACTGGAGCTACATGAAATTCCCGTTCCTCACGGAATACGGTAAAAAAGACGGATGGTACCGTGTAGGGCCGCTTGCCAGGCTCAACACCTGTGAATTTATTCCCACTCCGCTGGCACAAAAAGAATTCGAAATTTATAAAGCATACACCAACGGCAAACCCAATCATTCATCCATGCACATGCATTGGGCTCGATTGATTGAATTATTGCACTCTGCCGAGGTGATCAAAGATCTGCTGAACGATCCTGACCTGATGAGCGGCGAACTGACCGTGAAAGGTGAAAAAAGGAACGAAGGGGTTGGTTTGATCGAGGCACCCCGTGGAACACTTTTTCATCATTACAGGATAAACGAACATGACCAGATATCCATGGCAAACCTGATCGTTTCTACCACAAACAACAATCAACCGATGAATGAAGCGGTAAATCATGCTGCTAAACAATTCATGACTGGGCAGAAAGTGATCACAGAAGGGATGATGAATGCAGTGGAAGTGGCCATCAGGGCGTATGATCCGTGTTTGAGTTGTGCGACCCATGCGCTTGGACAAATGCCCCTGGAGATCGTTTTGAAAGACTCCTCAGATAAAGAACTCGACAGAAAAAGGAGATAATTGATAGTGGCTAAAAAGATCCTCATATATGGGTATGGAAATCCGGGCCGTCAGGACGATGGCCTGGGTAATGCCCTGGTCGAAGATTTAGAAAACCGGGCCAGGCAGGAGGGCCTTGATCATCTATTCTTTGATAGCAATTATCAATTGAATATTGAGGATGCCGCCAACATAGCTGAAATGGACCTGGTGATTTTCGCTGATGCTTCCACCGAAGAGATAAACGATATCGACTTTACACCGGTGGATGAATCGACACATGTTGCTTTTACCAGCCATGCAGCCTCTCCCGGATATATTGTAAACCTTTGCCGCGAAATTTACGAGAAAACGCCTGCCGTTTACCTGCTTCATATTAAAGGTTATGAATGGGCCTTTAAAGAAGGTTTAACCGCAAAGGCATATAAAAATCTGGAGCTTGCTTCATCTTTTATACAATCAAAAATAAAGGAAGCTGATCATCTGATCGAGTCATTTCATCAAATAAAAATTACATAAGAATTAGTCATAACAATAAAAGAAATATCATGGACTTATCAACCGAATATATGGGATTAAAGCTTAAAAATCCTATTATAGTCAGCAGTTCAAACCTTACCGGCAACATCGTAAATGTAAAAAAATGTGCCGATATGGGTGCAGGAGCCATCACCCTCAAATCTTTATTTGAAGAACAGCTCATTGCCGATTCAAATGTACTCATGGACCAGGATATCAAATATTTCTGGTTTCCGGAAGCCATCGAACACATCAATAAACATTCAAAGGAATATGGGTTAAAACAGTTGCTGACCATGATCGGTGAAGCAAAAAAATACACTGATATTCCTATCATTTCAAGTATCAATTGCATTTCAGCCAATGAATGGCCAAAATTTGCAAAAAAACTGGAGGAAGCCGGTGCCGATGCCATCGAGTTAAATATTGCTATTTTCCCATTTGATAAGTATATGTCATGTACAGAAATATCAGACACTTACATCGAGATACTCACTAAGGTTAAAGAGTATGTGTCTATACCTGTAGCCGTAAAACTGGGAAGTTATTTTACAAACCTCGTTCAGGTAACTCACCGGCTTGATGAGGCCGGTGCAAACGGAATAGTTTTATTCAACAGGTATTATCGCCCTGATATAGATATTGAAACAGAAACCATTGTCAGGGATAATTTATTAAGCGGGCCACAGGAAGTAACCCGTTCACTCAGATGGATTGCGCTGTTGTCGCCCCAACTTAACTGCGACCTGGCAGCAGGTACCGGAATTCATGATTATAAAGGAGTTGTTAAGCAACTTTTGGCTGGTGCATCAGCTACCCAGATTTGCTCTACGCTCTTTAATAATGGAATAAGTTATATCGATACCATACTTTACGACCTTGAAAGTTGGATGAAAAAACACAAGTATCAATCCATCAGCGAGTTTAAAGGGAAGGTTGCATCAAAAGAGGGAAACTCTCAGAAATTTGAAAGAATGCAACACTTAAAGAAAGAGATCTGGTAGTTAATTTTTCGAAAACAGCCCGGTTGAAAAGCCGGGTTTTTTTATGGCTGCAACTGATCAGTCACAACCACATCAATCAATCCGAATTCACCTATTTTATAACCTTTGGAGTTATACCCGCTGCGAATAATATTTTTCCCTTCGCAAGCCGATAAACCCTGCCATCTGCAATTGATCATTTTACAATGTGAAAGTCCGTTTATCTGAATGCCGGCGCATTCATCCATCGATAATTTATCGGTATCAACAGTTTTCATTTGTTTTAGTTTTCCGATTAACAGGTCAAAGATATAAAATATCTATATATTTATCATATATCACACCTTTTTCTTTCTGAAAATTACGCTAAACATGAATAAAATCAATCTTTATGTTAAACTCATCATGCTTTTTGTATATTTACATCCTGAGAAAGATGCCGGGAATATGAAAATTCTTTTCAATCAAAAATTCCTTCTGCATAACGCTGACAGTGAGGCAGAAGGATCATACAGGCTCTCGATGTTTAAAAAATGTGCTGATTCCGATGTCAACGGAGAATCATATATCGAGCTTGTACATCCGAAAGATTACATCGAACAAATCAGGAACCAGTGTTTGAACAGTGAAAAGATTGCTGAAATCAACCTGACACCCGATTCATGGGAAGCAGCAAAAACCGCAGTAGGTTTAGCAGTAAGGGCTTCAGAGAATGGTGACTTTGCAGCCATTCGCCCACCCGGTCACCATGCCGGAAGAGCCTCGTCAATGGGTTTTTGCCTGTTTAACAACATTGCCATTGCGGCTCAAAAGCTTGCCGAAGAAGGGAAGAAAGTATTCATTTTTGATTTTGATGCCCACCATGGTAACGGCACCCAGGAAATATTTTACCAAGAAGACAGGGTAATGTATTGCTCTATTCATCAAATGTTTTCGTTTCCGCATACCGGGTTGCCGCACGAAACAGGTTTTGGCAAGGGAAAAGGCTTCACCGCCAATTTGCCACTTTCGATAGCATGCGACGACGAACAGTTTCTAAAGGCGGTAGATAAAGCCATTGAGATAGGGCACAATTTCGAACCCGACGTTGTTGCCATTTCCGCAGGCTTCGACGGCTATTATAAAGATCGCATGATGAACATGGATATTTCTCTTAAAGCCTATTATGAATGTGGGTTTAGATTGGGTAAAGCCTTCAGTAACGTATTTGCCGTGTTAGAAGGTGGATACCATGAAGATATTTTTCAATGCGTGCGTGATTTTGTTGAAGGCATTAATGTCGGATCACGCCCCATCCGCGACCGGTTTAACCATGAAATGTCAATCGGTTAAATGCACTGAACTTAATGTCAAATCTGAATAAATTGAAACTCAGACCACTGGGAATTCAGGACTATTTTACGTACTTTTGCAGAAAATTTCGAAAACGGATGATAACTGGTTTAGATCGGAATACTTACATCAATCAAACAAACGTCAGGAATTTATTTCCCTACCTCTTTATTGATATATAATCGCCCAGGTACTTTAACCTGTAGTTTCCTCATTTTATTTTCCGGTTTTTTTATTATCATCAATGCATATAATTGATTTAATCATATTTGGAATTTATTTTTCAGCCATGTTGTACATTGGCTACTATTTTCTGCGAAAAAACGAAACAGAGGAGGATTATTATGTCGGAAGCAGAAATCTAAGTAGCTGGCATGTTGGCCTTTCAGTAGTTGCGACAGATGTAGGCGGTGGATTCTCAATAGGATTGGGAGGACTTGGTTTTGCCATTGGCATTGCCGGTTCATGGCTCCTTTTTACAGGATTGGTCGGGGCCTGGATTGCTGCCGTTCTCCTCATACCCAAGGTATGGAGCCTCGCACATAAAAAAAACTTTCTAACCTTTCCCCAACTTTTCGAACATTTCTATAACAAGGAAGTAGCTCTGCTTGCAGGCATTATTTCAGCAATAGGTTATATTGGTTTCACCAGTTCGCAGATGCTTGCAGGTGCAAAACTTGCCGATGCGGCATTTAAATTTATCGACCAAACAACGGCTGTTTATATCATGGGGATCATCATTGTGGGATATACCGCAATGGGAGGGTTAAAAGCAGTTGTTTTTACGGATACGATTCAATGGTCGGTATTGATCATCGGCCTTACATTTATTGGAATTCCTGCAGCCTATTACCTGGTTGGCGGATGGACAACGATATCGGCAACGTTAAAAGATGAATATTTTTCGCTGACCAATGTTAGCTGGCAACAAATCATCAACTGGATCGTGACGATTGTTCCGATTTGGTTCGTCGGAATGACCTTGTATCAAAGGATCTATGCAACAAAAAATACAAAAGACGCACAAAAGGCCTGGTTCATAGCCGGTTTATTTGAATGGCCGGTAATGGCATTTATGGGAGTTACACTTGGGTTGCTGGCTAGGGTAGCTGCCGACACAGGAATGTTTACAGCTTACGGATTTTCCGACCCGGCAAGCATGGACGCAGAGCTGGGACTTCCACTGCTATTGGTTCATGTACTTCCTGTCGGGCTGTTAGGAATTATGATGTCGGCCTATTTTTCAGCGATCATGTCAACGGCCGATAGTTGTTTGATGGCTGCTTCAGGAAATGTGTTGACGGATATCGTAAAAAAAATAAGCCCTTCCTTTATTAACGAAAAAAATGCAATCAAGGGATCGCAGCTTATAACCTTGATTCTGGGAGGTTTGGCACTTTTAATTGCGGTAAAAATGAGCAATGTGCTCGAATTAATGTTATATTCATATGCCTTTATGGTTTCCGGATTATTTATTCCGGTTATTGCTGCTCTTTATATCAAAAAGCCCGGGCCAATGGCAGCTTTTCTGGCTATGCTTGCCGGAGGTAGCACAACGATAACACTGATCCTTTTGCAAACTGAGTTGCCATGGGGCCTCGATCCGAACGTGTTCGGAATTTCGGCATCGGCATTGATTTTTTTTATGTTAAACTACATTTTGCCAAATAATCATAAACAATGAGGGTGAATATTTACAACAGTATTGATACAGTAAGTACATTGGAAAAAAAAGAGATCATCGACTTCTTGCATCAAAACCTGACCGGTTATCAGGATAATTGGTCTGAAATTCAAAATGCTGTTGAATATGCCCTGAATCCAAATCCGGCTTTCGGAGGATTTATTTTATATGTAAGAAAAGAAGGAAAAATAGCCGGCACCCTGGTCATGACTAAAACCAGGATGAAGGGATTTATGCCTGAAAATCATCTTGTTTACATGGCATCAGGTCAGGAAAATGATCATGAAGATATCGAAAACCATTTGCTGCAGCATGCCCTTAAAATGTCTAAAGGCAATATATCATTACATGTTCATGATAACGATCCGATGATAAAAACCTTCGAGAAAGCAGGTTTTGAAATTAAATACTTAGAGATGCGATACGCTGGTAAATAACTAACAAAATTTAAGGAAAATATATAATGAGACAATTAGTAATAAGCAAATCGATAACCAAGAGAGATTCGGCTTATTTTGAGAAATATTTA
>JAGQVF010000206.1:0-11396 GCA_020438135.1 Bacteroidales bacterium
CGCCCACAATGATCAATACTTGTTGCCACCCCGGCAGGGAGCTGACACCTGCTGTATGCGACGCGGCTTCGTGAGCAACAGCAGAAACATGATCCGGTTCAACCTGGTTGGCCATAAGCGGTAACACAGCAAGTATGGGGATTACTGCAATATCCTGGAAAAGAAGAACCGAAAAACTGCCCTGGCCACCTTCACTTTTCATCAATCCTTTTTCGGCGAGTGATTGCAACACAATGGCAGTGGAGGAGAGGGCGAGGATTAATCCGATGGTGATTGATTGAAATATGTTTTGCCCCAATAACAGCGCAACGATACCAATGATAAGGGCAGTGACAGTGACCTGCAATCCACCCAACCCGAAGATGGCCCTGCGCATTTTCCAGAGTAAGGCCGGTTTCAATTCCAGTCCGATCAGAAAAAGCATCATCACCACACCGAATTCGGCAAAGTGCATCACATCCGTACCCTCGGCTCCGACCAGTTTAAGTGCATAGGGTCCGATGATGATCCCGGCAAGCAGATATCCCAATACCGATCCCAGGCCCAGTCGTTTGGCCAGCGGAACCGATATTACGGCTGCTGAGAGATAGATCAAAGCCTGAAAGAAAAAATCCTGCTGGTGCATTGTTTAGTTTTTCTCAATGAATAATAGATCATTCAGGTAATCGTGTTTCGAGAACTCTCCCGGTCTGAAATCTGAATCCCTCAAAGTCATGATCATGTTTTTAAAATCTTCGGCTGCCTCATTAATCTGATTTTGATCCATCAGATGCGAACCATGCACCACATAAGGCGGCAGGTAGTCCATATAACATAAAGTTACCGTACGGTGATAAGGTGCCAGAAATTCTGCCATACTGTATTGGTTAAATCCGCCATTTTTGTATGCATCCCGACGACCGCCGGTGGTGATTACCGATAACACCTTTTTGCCTTTCAAAGCGGTACCTTCCTTTCCATACGCAAAACCATGTTCCAGTACCAGGTCGATCCATTCTTTCAGCATGGCCGGTGCACTATACCAGTAAAACGGATGATGCCAAACAATGATGTCATGTTCCAGTAAAAGTTTCTGCTCCTCTTTTACATCAATATGGAAATCAGGATAGAGCTCATACAGATTTCTGAAAGTAATATCTTCCAAATTTTTGAGGAATTCTATCATCCTTATATTGATCCTTGATTTATGGATTGCAGGGTGGGTAAATATGATCAGAATTTTATTTTTTTTCATCAGGTATTGCGGATATAGCTTTCATCAAAACATCGGTTTTCCTCAGATGTTCATTTTTTCGCTCTGGACGACTAATGTATGGTGACGAAATACGAGAGAAAATTTTTTTTTATACCTTTCGCAGTTCAATTGCAGCTTATGAACGATAATAATTGTCCGAATATTGGTATTTGCCGGTTGGTTACCACCACGGGGTTTTTGGGTGATGAAGACCGACGCCGGAGTTTTATTGAGACATATTGCACCGATGGAGAGGAAAAATGGTCAGCTTGCAAAAGGTACATTGTTAAAAACAAACTTGGCTTTTGTCCTGATTTTGTTTTGCCCGATACGGATCTCACCCTGGATCAGATAATTGATAAATTTGATGAAATAATAGACTAAAAAAGCAATGGCAATAATTGAAATTGAAGGCAGCAGATTGGAAGTTGATGATGATGGATTTTTGGTCAATCCCGATATTTGGAACGAACATATTGCCCATTTGATTGCCAAATCCGATGGAATTGCAGAGCTCACCAAAGAACACTGGAACGTCATCCGGATTATCCGGACAAATTTTGAAGAAAAAGGGAAGGCGCCAATGATCCGGGCACTTTGCCAGGAATCGGGATTGAAGCTACGGGAAATCTATGGATTGTTTCCGCTTGGACCTGCCCGTGGTGCATGCCGTGTGGCAGGGTTGCCCAAACCCGATGGATGTATTTAATCACCTTTTTTAGTAATCTGAAATAAAATGATCTACCTCGATAATGCAGCTACAACTTTCCCCAAACCGAAGGAGGTTTACGATTTTATGGATTCGTTTTACAGAAACCATGGGGTAAATCCGGGAAGATCAGGATTTGATGCGGCCATCGAAACCGAAGATATGGTGATGGAAACCCGCAGGATGCTGACCAAACTTTTTAACGGGGATGACCCAAACAGGCTTACATTTAGCTACAATGCCAGCGATTCGTTGAATATGGTTTTGCAGGGATTGCCTGAAACAGGCGATCATGTGGTGACCACTTTCCTGGAACACAATTCGGTATTGCGCCCGCTGCATCATCAGGAAATGGAAGGAGTTATTGAAGTAACTCATGTGAAGTTTGATGAAAATGGTTTTGTCCATCCGGATGCAATACAACAGGCTATTAAATCAAATACAAAGATGGTGGTAGTAAACCACAGTTCCAATGTGATTGGGACCATTCAACCCCTGGCCGAAATCGGCAAGATTTGTCGGGAGAATGGTGTATGTTTTGTGGTGGATGCCAGCCAGAGTGCCGGCATGATTCCGATCGATATAAAAAAAATGAATATTGATGTGGTTTGTTTTACCGGCCACAAAAGTTTGATGGGGCCGACCGGTATCGGCGGTTCCTATGTGAGAGAAGGCATAGAGTTGAAACAAACCCGGTTCGGAGGTACCGGTGTTCGTTCAATCATCAAAACCCATTTGGAAGAATTCCCTTACCGGCTCGAATGCGGAACGCTGAACATCGTAGGTGTGGCCGGCCTTCATGCAGGGGTAAAATGGGTGAATGAAAAAGGCATTGAAAACCTGCATAAAAAAGAGATGGATTTGTGGGTTAAACTGAAAACCGGCCTGCAAAATATCAATGGAGTAATAACCTATTGTGCCAACCGTACTGTAGACCAGAACCCTGTCCTTTGTTTCAACATCAAAGGTTTCGAAGCCGCCGATGTCGGAACCATGCTTGATGTTGATTACGATATTGCCGTCCGAACCGGGTTGCATTGTGCGCCAAAAGTTCATGAAGCACTCGGAACGATTAATTTACATGGAGCCGTTCGGATGAGCATCGGGCCGTTTAATACAGATGAAGATATTGAAACAGCCATTGAGGCGGTGAGGGAGATTGCCCGGATACGGAAATGAGCAGAGCCCGGTGTTTTCCCCAAATCAAAACCGCATGCACGGGATTGAATCTATCTATAGCACCACAACTTTTTTTACCAGCAGACTTTTTCCATTATCGGGATTTTTTACTGTTAACAAGTAATTTCCCGAAGGAAGGTTTCTACAAGTGATTCCCAGATCAATGGTTTTAACACCATCGATTTTTTTACATAGCACCATACGGCCGGTCAAATCGGTTATTTCAATTTCAAGGTTGTAAACATCGTTTAATTGTAATTGTAAATTCAATTGATCATCAACGGGGTTTGGATACAGATTAAAGGCCAAAACAGATTGCTCACCGATGCCTGAACTTCCTTTGTATCTATACAGATGCGTTAAATCAAAATCGTAGGTTCCGACGTAAAGCTGGCTGTTATATACTTCTATACATTTGATATACGCTTCATTGTGGGCGAGACCTACTGCAATCCATTCCGATCCGTTCCATTTAATAATATCTTTTGATTCAACATTGTCTACTTCACTAAAGCCACCAACAACATACAGCTCGTTGTTATATACAACAGCATCCTTAAATCCATAAAACGAAAAAGCTGTTAGCCCTTCACCTACATCCGACCACGAACTTCCGTTCCAACGGGCAATTCCATTAACCGGTTCACCCCCGGCAAAATCAAAATCTCCCATAACAAACAATTCATTTTTATAGACCGCCATAACAGAAGCAATGCCAGATAGACCATCACCCAATGCTTCCCAACTGCTTCCGTTCCACGAGGCTATATGATTTACAGTTGTACCATCCAGTGAAGTGAAAACCCCACCAAATATCACCTGGCCGTTATACCGCATGATGCAGGTAGCATTACCAGATTGGCTGAAATCGTAAAATGTTTCAAATCCTGTAGATGTGGTCTTTCGCCTTACAATGCCATTGTCTCCACCAATAAAAATTGCATCTTCATCAGCATAGATTAAATGATGTGAAACATTCGAAGCTGCTCCTGATTCCCAGGTGCTTCCATTCCATTTGGATACACCCATATTTCCAGAATGTTCCATAAACCCAACGGCATAAAGCGTTCCATCAAAATCAGCCATTTTAATGATACCGGATCCTCCAATCGATCCTGTTTGGTCGTGATATTGCGATCCATCGAAGTAGGTTGACCAAAAGCAAGTATTGCCATCTCGTTCATAAAAGTTCCCGCCGATAAACAGGTTATTTTGATGAAGCGCAAGATCATGTATCACCTGGTTAAAGGAGGTTAAAGTATCCCATTGGGCTACAGTAGTTAATGTAAACACTGTTAAGCCAGTTAAAACAAGTATGCATTTTTTCATTTTGATGTGGTTTTAGAAATGTTATGAAATCGGCATTTACTAAGTACGTTAATAATACTGCATTCAAATGTAAATAAACTATTTTCACGTTTTGTGCTTCGATGTGAATTTAAAACTATTCTAAATTAGCCAGGTACAAGCAAGGGAGAATTAAAGCTTACATTTTTTATCTCCTGTTTTTAACATTCCGGAATACCATTTCTTTCCCCTCTGGGAAAACTCCGGCACTGTTGATTTCTGCAACAGGAAGTTTGGATTACAGTTTCTTTAATTTTTTCCAAAAAAAGATTGAAACAAATGGCATTGAAATAGCCAGTGTGGAATAAAAAAAACCTGAAAATACCCCCATGTTAATTGGCATGAGAAGCGCAAACATGGCCGATGACAAACCTGTTAAACTGGCAACCGACCATTGGTAAATTTCACTTTGTGTCCGAATTTGTTCATAAGCATTCAACTGAAGTTGTTGCCTTTTTGAATACGCATGCCGGTATAACATGGCCTCTGTTCCACACAAAGCAAAAAAACCAATCCCATAAAACACAAAAAGATCAGTTAGTTCGAAAATTTCCGAAATAACAAATTCACTTGGGAAATAATTGGCCGACATCCATGACAGCATGGCTGAAAAAATCAACCTGAGCGGATACACATACACCAGCATCACGAAAATCAGGATCAGGGTCAGAATAATGGATTTTCTATCTTCCAGTCCGAACCAGCGGCTCCATTGTCGGTGACCTAGCCAAAACCAGGTAATTCCTGCAAAAGAGAGAGCAAAAGAAGGTACGTTTTTCACCGCCAGGATCAGCTCCGGATAGTTCTTTGGAATTGTTCCAACCGAAATCACCAACATGGTAATGGCAAAGGCGAAGGCAGCATCGATAAAGGTTTCGAGGCGGGTGGTAGCAGCTCCCCGAATGGTAAATTGAGGTAATTTTTGTTCCTGCATTTGGTATTGACTTGATCCAGTTGCAAATCTAACTATTTGTTTTTTATTCCTACTTGCAATAAAAACAGTGATATGTAAACTCTACAGGAATCATAGAAGAAGTACCAGAATGTAAAAGTATAATCGGTAATGAACCTTAGTTAAATAGCTATTCATACCATCAACCAGTTTATAAAAAAGGTTATCGGGTTGGAATTTATCGGAAATAGTAGAAATTAGTGGAGAATTTTTGTTTTCAAATCCTGATCATTTCTTATTTGCAGATATTTTCATTCATTTTTATCCGGGAGTGGACGTCATCAAACCAAGATTGATATCAACTTTTTGCTCCAATTCTTTAAATTCCTTTTCATTCCCATCCATTTCACGGTCATAAAAAGGGATCATTTCCGATAATTTTTTTTGCCACACCGGATTCTTAATTTCATGGCTAAAGGTTTTTTCAATTACCCCCAGCATGATATCCACGGCAGTTGAGGCTCCCGGAGAAGCACCCAGCAATGCCGACAAAGACCCATCTTTGCTACTTACCACATCAGTGCCGAATTCAAGCACTCCACCTTTATGCGGTTCGCGCTTGATCACCTGCACCCGCATACCGGCCACCTTCAATTCCCATTCGTCGGAGCGGGCATTTTTAACGAAGGTTTGCAGATCATGCATCCGGTCTTCATGGTTTTTGGTGATTTGCCCGATCAGGTAGCGTGTCAGATCGAGGTTTTTCCAAAAGGCACCCCAATAGGATGGGATGTTATCGAATTCTATCGATTCGGCCAGGTCGAGCCATGAGCCTTTTTTAAGGAATTTGGTGCTGAAACCGGCAAATGGCCCGAACATCAGCTCTTTCTTCCCATTTATATGACGGGTATCCAAATGGGGGGCGGCCATAGGTGGAGCATCCACACCTGCTTTTGTATATACCTTGGCATGGTGTTGTTCGATCACATCGTGGTTTTTGCAAATGAGCCATTCACCGCTTACCGGAAACCCGCCATATCCATGACCTTCATCAATATTAACATCCTCAAGCAAAAGTAATGCATCGCCTCCTGCACCAATAAAAACCTTTTCTGAGGTGAGTTCGGTACGTTCTTCGGTTATCCTGTTTTTTACTTTCACATGCCATTTCGCCTCCTTTTTCCGATGGATATGCTTCACTTCAGTGTTGAGGATGACAGGACAATCAAATCGTTCTTCCAGAATTTTGAAATAGGATTTGGTGATATTCTCGAAATTGAGTTCCGTCCCCTTTTCTATCCGGGTGGCAGCCATGGGTTCATCATAGCTTCTTTCCTGCATGATCAATGGAAACCATTGTTTCATCGTTTCAGGATCGTCGGTATAATGCATCGACTCAAAAGCTTTGTGTTTTTTCATGGCATCGAAACGTTTTTTCAGGAAATCCACCTGTTTCTGACCCCTGACCCAAGCATGATGCGGCACCGGCAGTATGAATGAGCCGGGATCTTTTTCAAATCCTTTCCCCACAAGGTAGGCCCAAAATTGTTTGGACCGTTCGAACTGGTTGAAGATTTTCACTGCTTTGGAAATATCGATTGATCCGTCTTTCTGTTCAGGTGTGTAATTCAATTCGCAAAACCCCGAATGACCTGTTCCTGAATTATTCCACGCTGCCGAACTTTCCTGCGACACCTTATCGAGTCTTTCGAAAATCAGAATGTTTTTCTTCGGATCGATCAGCTTGATCATCAATGCCAGGGTGGCGCTCATAATGCCTGCACCCGCACAAATCAGATCAACCTGTTGATTGTTTTGTTGAATTTGCATGTTCTCTTTATTAATGGAACAAACGGCATTTTCATTCGTTTAGTTGCTCCGCCGGCTGATTTGTTAAATATTCTAAAAACAAAACCCGGAAGTTTTGTGCCTCCGGGCTGGTTAATTGTTTCTGTGAAGAATATTTAAGAATGATAAACCGCCTTGAACACCTGCGCAAAATCTTCAATCGATGTAGGGGTTGTGTTTTGTTTTGTCCTAGTGGTTTCTTCGAGCACTTTGCCTTCATTCAGCGATTTAACAAATTCAATCATGCGGTTGGCTGCACTTTCACCAAAACCCATTTGTTTTAGTGCTGCCGCACCATCATCGTATGAAACGGTGATGTACTTCAGGTCGGGTTTACCAATGAGTTTCCCGAAAATTTGGGCCACTTCATCGTAGGATACATCTCGCGATCCCAGTACATATTCATGGTTTTTACCGGTAAAACCGAGTTCTGAAAGATGTTTCAGGGCCTTTTGTGCAATATCCCTTGTAGCAACCATCGGAAATTTCAAATCGCCTTTAACCGGTGAGGCCATAGCGCCCATATGTTTGATGGCACCCACCTGGCCAAGTGTATTTTCCATGAAATAGCTGGCCCGCAGGTGCATGACGTTGAGTCCTTCGATGTCGTTAAATTTGTCTTCCATCTGCTGTACACCCTGCACAACGCCGGCATTTTGTTTCATGTGGGCACCCACACTGCTGAGTGAAACAACATATTTTACCCCGGATACCTTTAAAGCAACTGCCATAGCGTTCACATGATTCATCTGGAAAGCAAAATAATCTTCTGCTGGCGGATAAAACGGAATCATGGCATACACGGCATCTGCACCGTCGAATGCTTTTTTAAGCAGTGAGGTATCCGATTGGTCTCCTTCAAAAAGTTCTGCTCCTTTATCGATCAATTCCTGTGCTTTTTCTTTGCTTCGGCTTATTATTCTTACTTTGTGTCCTTTTTCGAGTAGTCCCATGGCGATCGGTTTACCGGTGTTGCCGGTAGCGCCTGTAATGGTGTAAGTATTCATTTTTTTAGATTTTAAGGTTAATTAATTATTTCTTTAACAATTTAAATGCGTGCATCCATTCGTTGCGGGCAAAACCCGGGATGCACCATAAGATACAAAGTGGTTCAATGGCTCGAGCGGCTGCGGCAGGTCCCATATCTTCGGATTCCCATCCGAATCTTTCAAGTATCTGTTTCACCTCTTCTTTTGCATTATCATCATTTCCACAAATGAACATGGTGGGTTTTTCCATTCCTCCGAATTGTGGATCGACCATCAGGGCACTTCCAACACTGTTAAAAGCCTTCACGAAGTGCGCATCCGCAAAGTCAGCTTGTAATTTTTCCATGAGGGATGCTTCCAGATCGGTGAAAAAATGGAGCACACCGTTATCAGGAGCTTTGTCAGCGATGGGATTGGTGGCATCGATGATGGTTTTTCCAGCGAGGTTTGCCTGTCCTGCTAAAGTAAGCGCATCTTTTGCTGCCGAGCCCTTCACCGCCAATACCAGGATGTCGCCGAATTGTGCTGCTTCCTGCATGCTGCCAACACGCCCTTTGTCGCCGGATTCTTTTTGCCAGTCTTCCAGCTTTGAAGTATTTCTGGTTCCGATCATCACTTCATGATCGTTTTTGATAAATCCCTTGGCCAGGGCCTGTCCTACATTACCTGAGCCAAGTATTCCAATTTTTGTTTTCATAGTGTGTTAAGTTTTGTTAAAATTTGTATGTACAAGTAATATCGTAAATTTTTTATTTCTCTTCCAGTCTAACAGCGGCATTGTAAACCTGACCGGTAAGTACAGCAGCTTGTTCTTCACCCAGGATTTTAACATACCTCTCGAACAACGATTTCCATGCGGCTTTGATCGTTTCCTGCAATTCAACTGATTTTTTCGTCGGGAATACGAGGGTTGATCGTTTTTCCTTCATTCTTTTAAGAAGCTCCTTTTCTTCCATTTTCTCCACCAGCCGGGTTACTGTTGATGGCTTCAGCATCATGATCTCTGCCAGCTCACCGGCACTGATTCCCGGCTGGTTATTTACCGTCATCACGAGGAAAGCATAGCTGGGAGGCAATCCTGTAATGGCAAACTCTTCCTCAGCCAAACGGCTGATGTTTCGTGCCAAAGCATTCGACGCATAATACAGGCACTGACAATATGGAGATTTTTCTTTAATCATTGACGTGCAAAAATACAAATTAATTTGTATATACAAGTAAATCTGTATTTTTTTCACAATATTTTAACATATTACTTGATTTTACTTTTGTAAATGCTTAACTTTGAACTTGTTTCAGAATTAAACCGGAAAGAAATTCTGAAGTAGGCCAAACATTTGTTAATGAAGTTACCGAAATAGAGCTTACTATTTCCATATAATTCAAGTTCAACTAAAGTTTACTACCATGAAAACAACAAATCTGCTTTCGGTTTTACTGCTTCTCATCATTTTACTGAGTTGTAACAAAAAGGAGGATCAGAAACCTGTCAACAATCCATCGTCAACTGAGCAAAAAAAATTTGGTGATGTAGGAAACGAATGGCATATGAGGGTTATGGATCACGAAATGTCGGCACGAATAGTTGAGAATGTTGATGGTTTGATCAAACTTGAACTAACCCGTGAAGACCAGATCGATACTTTGTTGCTTAGGTTAAAGGACAATGTAATTTATGAGTATGTTCACAGCCTTGGCGATACATCGAAACCATTTACGCTAGTGGAATTTGGAGCCCAGGTTGGAGCGTATTATGAATTTGACGACGGATACTGGTATTTCCGGCGTGATGTGACCGGACGGGAATCATATCATATTGAATGTCTCGGACAGCATCTTGAAACAATTGCTGTTTATGAGAACATGCCGTATGGGATGGATATCCCTCTTTTCGGTTGCACCATCAGAACGATTTACTGGTACTGGAACCCGGTGTATGGCCTTGTGTGTATTGAAATTGAAACCGATAATTGCGGTTTTATCGAAATTCAGTTTATTTCGATTGATTTAGGATGAAAGCAGTGAAAGCGCTTCGAAAGCATCTGTAACCGGGGCCTTACATTCTTTGCCGCTGCAAACAAAAATCCGGGTTTTATTTTTCTCAAATCTTTGGTAAAAAAGAGGCAGTTCGGATGGAGCTGTTGAGCCTGCCATGAAAATGTCCGGATGAAATTCCTTCAAGATCCCGAGCTTTTTTTTGTGTGCTTCCTCACCTGTGATCACAAACGTATAATAGGGATGAATAATTTGTAAAAGCAGGATTCCCCAGTTGCTGAAAGCAGACGGGAATTGTGCCATTTTTTCATTAACATTGTTCAGCATCCGAACCGGAATATTTAAATATTCAGGCTTTTCAAAGATCAATCCCAACTGGAATAAACCTTTCGCCATTGCTGAATTGGATGCCGGTATCACATTGTCGAGCACTTCGGTTTTGCGGGTGATAACATCGGTATGCCGGTCTGAGGTGTAAAAGAACATGCCGGATTTTTCACTGTAAAAATGGTTTAGCGTGTAATCTGCCAATTCCATTGCCATGTTAATCCACTTATCGTCGAAAGTCACTTCGTACAAAGCATTGTAAGCTTCAATCGTGAAAGCATAATCATCCAGAAAACCGGGGATGGAAGCTTTATCGTTTTTAAAATTCCGGTAAATAGAACCATCCGGATGTTGAAGTTTATCCCTGAGAAAAGCTGCATTCTGCAATGCAGCATCAAGATATTTCTGTTCTCCCAAGGCTTTGAAAGCGTCCACATATCCCTTTAGCATGAGGGCATTCCAGGAGGTGAGAATCTTGTCATCTAGGCCAGGGCGGACTCTTTTACTGCGATGCTGAAACAGCTTTTGACCGGCCGAGGCGATTTTCTCTTTTATTGCTTTTTCCGTCAAATTGAATAGCAGAGAAAGACTTTCGAAGGAAGCTTCCCTGATGAGCACATTTTTACCTTCTTCCCAGTAAGCTTCCTGATCAATTCCATAAAATGTTTTGACAAGATCTGCATCGTCGCCGGTCACTTCTTCAATCTCCTTTTTTGTCCACACATAAAACTTTCCTTCTTCGCCCTCGCTGTCGGCATCGAGGGCGGAGTAGAATCCACCCTCAGGAGAGGTGAGTTCGAGATTCACGAATTTGAGTGTTTCTTCGATCACCTGCTGATACAGTGGATTTTTGGTTGCTGCAAATGCCTCCGAATA
>JAGQVF010000206.1:11533-15675 GCA_020438135.1 Bacteroidales bacterium
TGGCCATTTTTGTTAACGTGGTTTCTACCTGTTGCTTGATCTCTTTCCTGCCCGAATGATACCAACATCGAAGCAGAAATTGCGAAATGTTCGGCATTGGAAATTTTGGAGATCCTTTGGTACCGCCGTTCTCACTATCAAATCTTTCCGAAAGCCGGAGAACCATTTCTTCGATCATCTCCTTATTTAAGGGAATATCTTCAGAAGTATTAACCGAAATCAATGGATTGTTTTGTAATCCATTTTCTATCTCAGACGCCTGGTTTTCAACATCCTTCCGTTGATGGACAAACACATGGTGAATTTGTTCCAAAACACCCAGCCATTGGTTCTTCGGGAAATAGGTTGCCCCCCAGAAAGGCCTTCCATCCGGCAATGCAAAACAGTTTAAGGGCCAACCACCCTGCCCGCTGACGGCCTGTACGGCATCCATATAAACCTGGTCTACATCAGGGCGCTCTTCCCGGTCGACTTTTATGCAGATGAAATATTCATTCATGATTTTGGCAACATCCTCGTCTTCAAATGATTCATGTTCCATCACATGACACCAGTGGCAGGCTGAATAACCTATGCTCACCAGGATGGGTTTGTCTTCCTTTTTTGCTTTTTCCAAAGTTTCCTCATTCCATGCATGCCAGTCGACAGGATTGTGGGCATGTTGCAACAGGTAGGGACTGGTTTCGTGGATCAGCTTGTTTGTATGTTTTTTGTTTTGTGTTGTCATATGGTCAAAAAAACATTTTGTTTTAGCGATTGTTCGGCATATGCTGAAGTTTCAGGAACAGCAATAGCATTAAATTTGCAATATCATTTTTGTAAAATACGGATTTCCCAATTCGAAAAATGCAACATTATGAAAAAGTCGTTTTTCACTTTTGTAACTTTCCTCCTGGTTGTTGCCTGCTCCACTGTGCCAATCACAGGGCGTAAGCAACTTACGCTGATCCCGAAAAGTCAGATACTCCCGCTGAGTTTCGATAACTATCAGCAGGTTTTGAATGAAAGTCAGCTATCGGACAACCAGGAACAAACCGCTATGATTAAAAATGTTGGGGCAAAAATTCAACAAGCTGTTGAGAAATACATGGCAGAAAACAACATGTCGGATTTGATAGATGGATATAAATGGGAATTTAACCTGATAAAAAACGACACACTGGTTAATGCATGGTGTATGCCGGGTGGCAAGGTAGCTTTTTATACCGGCATCATGCCGATTTGCCAGGATGAAGCCGGTGTGGCCGTGGTGATGGGTCACGAAGTGGCACATGCTGTAGCCCGCCATGGCGGCGAAAGGATGAGCCAGGGGCTGGTCCAGCAACTGGGGGGTGTGGCTTTATCGGTTGCTTTGCAGGATAAACCGGAAGAGACGCAGCAGCTCTTTAATACGGCTTATGCTGTCGGAACCACGTATGGTGCCATGTTGCCCTACAGCCGATTACATGAGTCTGAAGCCGACAAACTGGGATTGATATTTATGGCCATGGCCGGTTACGACCCCCACGAAGCACCTGAATTTTGGGAACGAATGAAAGCCAACAGTGGAGGAGGAGCTCCTCCCGAATGGATGTCGACACACCCTTCGCATGAAACGCGAATTGAAAACCTTAATGATTACATACCAAAAGCGATGAAGTACTATAATAAAAGCAGTGAGGGAAATAAAAAAACCAGATCCATAAAAGTGAGGAAAAGTAACTGATCCCAATACTTTTAAAACGTTGATTGAATACCAATTAAAAGAATATAACCTGAATTAAATTCGCTGAAGTCTGCTCCATACCTGGATTTGAGAATATCTCCAAGACTTCGTGAATACCTGATTTCCGGTACGAGGTTAAACGCATATATTCCTTTGCCTATTAGAAAACATGCACCTAAGCCAAATTGTCCCCCTCCATCAAAAGTGTTATAAAAACCTGAAAGATCGCCGCCATAAGGAACTATTTCAGAGGTATTTATGTTTTTTGCATCTCCATCAACCTGTGATTTGTAGAGATATCCGCCATAAAACCCAAAAGTGAGAAAAAACTGTTTTCGGGATGAGAAATACCGTTTATAGGAGATGTCCAGACTCACATAATCCATGCTCTGTTTCAGATTGGTAATTTCGTATAACGCCCCTTCATAACCAATAGTCCGGTCCTTCAATTTAGCGCCTTTCTGATCCGACATCAACAAAAATTCAATAAAATTGATCCGTTTATCCTCGAGTGGTATTTGTATTCCCACGCCTCCCGTTATAGAGAACCTGAATTTATTGTCGGTCGGGCTGCCTGTAAGGGTAAAGAGGGATGGTCCTAAAGTTACCAAAAGATTAGCCCGCCGCGCACCTTTTTCTTTTGAATGGGATATCTGATCATCATTTTTTGTTTGAAATACTTCAACACTGCCATTATTATATATAATTTTTATGATCTCTGATTTATTTTCGGTATAAGTGGGACCTCCCAAATTTTCTGATTTTTTGAATTTTACGGTTTGCGGTAAAATCTCCAGTATCAGGGCTGAAATGGTGTCGTATTTTTTGGTGAAGATGGTATCCTGTCCCAGTATATCAAATGTAAAAAAGGAGAGGATAAGGAGGATAAAAACGGAGCTTTTCATTCGATAAAAATAGGAAATGGAAAAACATCCTCCAAAGTTTTATTTAAATATTTTCATTACCCGGAGCCCCCTACTTTTAAACAATTCTGTGGGTTCGAGGTTAATTTGTTACGCTGATGCCAACAGTGCAAACCTTTTGAAGAGTCACAATATAATAAAAATAAGATCATGGGCGATTTTAATGTCAAAAACATGAGTTCACCTGCTGAACTCAGAAATTTCACACAACATCTTCTGAAAGATATACAGGCATTGGAAATGATGCTTGAAAAGGGATGGTTTGAAACCGATCCGATCCGCATTGGAGCCGAACAGGAACTTTGCCTGGTTGACCGCAACTGGAAACCGGCTCCCCTTAACCTCGAGATTCTGGAAAAAGCCAATAATCCCAGCCTGACCAACGAGCTGGCCAGGTTTAACCTGGAGATTAACCTGCTGCCGAAGATATTCAGGGGAAGTTGTTTCAGCGACCTGGAAAAAGAGTTGGATGAAAATCTGAAAAAACTCCGTAAAGTTACTTCCGGATTTGATGCCAATGTGATCTTCACCGGTATTCTCCCATCGATTCGTAAGTTTGATGTGGAGATGGACAACATTACACCATTCGACCGCTATTATGCACTCATGGAATCGATTAAAAAATTGCGCGGCGACCAGTATGACCTCAAAATGCGGGGCATTGATGAATTGAATATCAAACTCGATTCGGCACTGATCGAAGCATGTAACACCGGTTTCCAGGTGCATCTGCAGGTAACGCCCGATGAGTTTGTAAGAAAATACAACATTGCACAGGCGATATCGGCACCGGTGCTTGGCATTGCAGTTAATTCGCCCATGCTTTTCGGAAAACGGCTCTGGAAGGAATCCAGGATCGCGTTGTTCCAGCAATCGATCGATACCCGCTCATCGAGCGAACATTTACGTGACAGAAGCCCAAGGGTGATGTTCGGAAACCATTGGGCCGACGGATCGATCCTCGATATTTATCGTGAGGATATTGTGCGGTTTCGCGTGCTTCTCGGAGCCAATTTCGAACAGGATTCGATGGAGATGGTTGAAAACGGGCAGGTCCCGAAACTGAAAGCTTTAACGGTTCACAATTCCACCGTGTATCGCTGGAACCGTCCGTGTTACGGCGTGAGTGACAATGGTAAACCACATCTACGGATCGAAAACCGGATTCTTCCTTCGGGGCCATCTATTCCTGATGAAATTGCCAATGCCGCCTTTTGGCTGGGACTTATGAACGGTTTCGGAGATGTTTATCAGGATGTTACCAAAATGATCGATTTCGATAGCGTTCGCTCCAACTTCTTCATCACTGCCAATCATGGTTTGCAGTCCAACATTACCTGGCTCAAAAATAAACCCATTTCGGTAAGGGAACTGATCAAGAAGGAGTTGTTGCCCATCGCCCGTGAAGGATTGGCAAAAAAGAATGTCAACAAAAAAGATATCGATCTCTATTTGGGAATCATCGAGGAGAGAAACCGGAAAAATACCACCGGAAGCAACTGGATGCTCGATTC
>JAGQVF010000207.1:0-2548 GCA_020438135.1 Bacteroidales bacterium
TTGTGATTCAAGGTGGAACAAGCGGAGAAATTTTCTGCGATGATTTCAATTCATATACAGTTGGTGGTCAACTCGTTGATCAAAACCCAACTGACTGGACAACCTGGAGCAACAGCCCCGGTTCAGCAGAAGACCCGTATATTGTTGACAATGGCGGTAATGTAGTTGAAATTACAGGAACAAATGACCTGGTTTATGTAATGCCAAATTACACCAACGGATACTTCGAAATTACTTTCGATCTTTTTGTGCCGACTGGTGGTGACGCATACTTTAATACACTCCAGGAATTTGCAGGTACCGCCAGTTCTTGGGGTATGCAGGTTTACTTTGGTGAAACCAACCCCGGTGAAGGTAACCTTGATGCCGGTGGTGCACTTGCTCAGTTGTTTACTTTCGATTACGACACATGGATGGCTGTTAAAGTTACTGTTGACCTCGACAACGATTGGGGTGAATTTTACCTTGACGACGTTTTGATCCATGGATGGCAATGGAGTACAGGTTCATTTGGTACAGGTGACCTGAACCAACTGGGTGGTAATAATTTCTATGCATGGGCTGACGGCGCAAATGGAAATCCACTTTACCATTTTGACAACTATTGTCTGAACGGCGAAACCATTAACCTTGAACCTGTAACAAATGTTACAGCTACTCCGGACGGAACAGATGTTCTCGTTGAGTGGGAAGCTCCGGATCCAGGCGCTCTGACAGAAATTGATGACGACTTCGAATCATATGAAGATTTCACCCTTGATTTCGCTCCCTGGACTAATATTGACGTAGATGGAAGCACAACTTATGGCATGACAGGAATTGACTGGCCAAATGCATATGATGCACAAGCCTTCATTATTTTCAATCCCTCAATGACAACTCCGGCTGTAACAGATATCATTCCTCACTCAGGTGATAAACTGGCAGCTTGCTTTGCTTCAACAACTCCTGATAATGATGATTGGATGATTACACCCAAAGTTCTTATTGAAAGCGGTGATCAGTTGTCGTTCTGGGTTAAATCTTACACTGCCGATTATGGCCTTGAAAGATATAAAGTTGGAGTTTCAACCACAGGAATGGATCCTGCTGACTTCACAATTGTTTCAGGTGCCAACTATCTTGAAGCGCCTGCTACTGATTGGGAAGAATATACTTACGACATGAGCAGCTATGCCGGTCAGGAAGTATATGTTGGAATCCAATGTGTATCAAGTGATGCATTCATCTTCCTCGTTGATGACTTCTCAATTGGTGGAAGCAAATCTTTTGCTGTAAATAACAACACAGCCATTTCTGGCTCAGCATCAAAAGATATCAGTGCTAATGCTGTTCCAGGAAAACCAAATACGGTATTTGGCGGACAGAAAGGTGTTGATGCACTCACAGGATTTAATGTTTATCGCAATGACGGTTTCGTAGACTTTGTTTCAGCTCCGACCACCGAATACCTCGATCAGGGTCTGAGTGCAGGAACTTACGAATATTGTGTTACCGCTGTATACGACGAAGGTGAATCAGTAGAAGCATGTGCAGATCCTGTAACAATTGGTTCTATTTTCCCGGCTCCTCCAATGAATGTTGAAGCAATGGCTACAATTGACGGTGATATTGACGTTACCTGGGATGTTCCGGGAATGGAATGGATCCGTTGGGATGCAGGTGTAAATAATGGAAATGGTGTTGGTCTGACTAGTGGTGGTACTTTCAGTGTGTCATCGCACTGGAGCCCGGAAGACATTGCTCCGTATCATGGTCTGTCAATTGAAACCATTTCGTTCTATGCCAATGCTGATCCGGCCGCCACATACACCGTTAAGGTTTGGACCGGAAGCAATGGATTAACAGAAATTTACAGCCAGGATGTATCTACCTTTACAGTGGATGACTGGAACGATATTGCACTGACTACTCCGGTTACTATTGATGCGAACGACCACATCTGGTTTGGTTATGAGTGTACACACGGAGCAGGCACTTTCCCTGCAGGTTGTGATGATGGACCTGCACTTCTGGGTAAAGGTGATATGATCCTTAGTGGCGGTGCATGGGTTGACCTGGTTAGCTTATCAGCTACACTGGATTACAACTGGAACCTCGGAGCTTATCTTGTAGCTGCTGATGGAAGCAAAACAGAAATGATAACCAAACCGGTTGTTGCTCCTGCTTCATTAGAAGTTGCTGAATCAGGAACGACAGGTGTTAGCAATAAATTCAATCCCGGTTCAACAAAAGAACTGACAGGATATAATGTTTATCACAACCTTGATGGTGGAACCATGGAATTGCTTGATTTTGTTACCACCAATTCCTACACCCATACTGGCGCAGGAATGGTTGTTGGTCTCCATTGCTATGACATTACAGCTGTTTACGATCCTGAAGGAGAATCAGAACCTGCACAGGGATGTGAGCAAATTGATAATGTTGCAGAATTTGGAAATAACATGATCCAAATCTTCCCGAACCCGGCGTCTGATGTTGTAAATATTAAATCAGATGTAACCATTACATCGATCACTGTTTACAACTATGCTGGTCAAATTGT
>JAGQVF010000207.1:2722-16045 GCA_020438135.1 Bacteroidales bacterium
TAAAAAACAGAAGTCATTTCACTTTATTAGCTGATTCAGCAGCCTTTATCGTATCCTTGTTTGTCATATCTTTACAATTATATTTATCAATATGGTGATGCGTACAATTTTAGCTTTCATACTTTTCTCAATCTTTGGCTGCTTAGTCTTTGCTCATACTCCTGTTCAAGATAAAGCGGAATTCACAGAAAAACCAGATTCTTTGAAATCAAACAGTGAATTGCTCAATGAAATATTTTGTGATAATTTCGATACGTATAATGTGGGTCAGCAACTGGTGGTGCAGAACTCCTCCGATTGGACAACCTGGAGCAACAACCCGGGCTCCGCTGAAGATCCATACATCGTTAATACCTATAGCAACAGTGTTGAAATTACCGGGTCGAATGACCTGGTCCACCAACTTCCGAATTACACAAATGGCAAGTATCTCATTTCTTTCGATGTGTATATCCCTGTTGGGTGTGATGGATATTTTAACACTTTACAGGAATTCAACGGCTCTTCCAGTTCATGGGGGATGCAGGTATATTTTGGTGAAACCAATCCGGGTGAGGGAAATATCGATGCAGGCGGCCCACTTGTTCAGACTTTTACATTCGGTTACAATACCTGGATCAATGTAGAGGTAATGGTTGATCTCGACAACGATTGGGCTGAATTTTATCTTAATAATGAATTGATTCACGATTGGCAATGGAGCACTGGGGCTTTCGGAACCAACAATCTCAACCAACTCGGAGGCAGCAATTTTTTCGCCTGGCCGGATGGTGTCCAATCAAATCCATTGTTCGAAGTGGATAATTTTTGTGTTTACAACCTCGATTTTGAACCTGAACCCGTTTTAAACATTTCCGCTACGCCAAATCAATATGACGTGCTGGTGGGATGGGATCCACCCCTGGGTACAGGCGATTATGTTCAATTGTCGCAACATAACGGCAACCCGCAAAACGGTTTTTATCAAAATTATGAAAACGGATACGGGGTTGTATTTGATGTTTCGGAATATCCTGGCTCAACTCTCGAATTTATTGATTTTTATCATATTTCCTGGGATGTTTCGGGCACCTGGGATTACAGTATTCACATTGTAAACTGGAATACCTACATCGAAATAAGCGAAACCGATGTGATGCAAACCACCGGTGATGATACCTGGGAGAATCTGGTCCCGATCGGATCCATTGAAGGCCAATCAGGTTTGGTCGGTATATTTCTCGAACCGATGAGCTACGATTCAACCGATGCCTATCCCTGTCTTGCAGGCGACAATGTCGGACCCGGAGGCCTGTCCTATTTTGGACCAATAGATGACTACGGCACCATGACTTTATCAATTATCGGCGATTTTCTTCTTGATTTATGGATCATGACCGACGCCGGAAAATGGGTGAATATCTCTCCTGTAATAGTGGAAGCAGATCAGGTAAATAATTTAGGAGAAACTCACTTGCCTGTTGTTTCCGCTCCTGAATCAGAATATAAATTGCAACAGCAGTCGATAAACAAATCAGTCGAAACACTATCGGGATATAATATTTACAGAAATGATGAGTTTCAGGCATTTGTTAACATCCCGGAAACCGACTATCTGGATGAGAACTTAGGAGCCGGAACTTACACCTATTGTGTTACAGCGGTATATCTTGAGGGTGAATCTTCTGAACTTTGCGCAGATCCTGTCACAATTGAATATGGGTATCCGTTTCCACCCTCAAACCTCACAGCTGAAGCCAACGGTGAGGATATCAACCTGGCATGGGATGAACCTGATGATTACAAAAAAAATAAGTGTCAGGGCATAAAGAGCAGCATTCCGCAAAACTTATCAGAAATTACAGGTTACAATATTTATTACAAACATGCTAATGAACCTTATATTTTTCTGGATTATGTAAGCAATAACATGTATACCCATTTGGAGGCAGGCCTCCTTTACGGACAACACTGCTATAAAGTATCAGCAATATATGAACCACAGGGTGAATCAGGAACAACCAATGAAGCCTGCGAATTTATTGACCAAATCAGAGAAATTGATGATCATACAATTCAGATTTTCCCAAACCCGTCTATCGATAAGTTAACCATCCAATCTGTCATACCCATTATTTCGATCTCACTTTACAATTTTGCCGGTCAAAAGATACTGTTTGAAGCGGTTCATAAAACAACACTCAGCATACACACCAATGAATTCCAAAAAGGAGTGTATTTCCTTCGGATCATTACTCAAAACGAAGAATTATCGCAACGGGTTATTTTTGAATGAATTAATTCAAAGAACAAATTGCCTCACATTTTCTGAATATGCTTATATCAATTTTTAATTTTAGAATTGAAAGCCTGATACCTTATAAAAATAACAACACTTTGTTTTTTTGAACTTATTTAACAAAACTCCGTAGAAATCACCGCATTTTCTGGTTAATTTTGCCCGAAATTGCAACCCAAACGAGTTTTATTATTGTCTTCGGACTATCACCTTTTAAAAAACAGATCATGAACAAGTTTTTACTTACATTTTTATCATTGATAATTTTTGGAATGGTAAGGGCTGATTTTGTTGACAGCGATCAGGCAGCCCTGGTGGCTAAAAATCACTTTTGGCAGGTTTCCCAGATAACAAATTATGACAACCTTGATCCGGTACTTGTTTATACCGATGAAAGTGATGGAAGTGCATCCTGGTATGTATTTCAATTCGCCGGTTCGGAAGGTTTTATCATCATTGCGGCAGATGATGACGTATATCCCGTTCTGGGTTATTCTTTTGATAAAAGTTTTACAGGAAGTATGGACAGTCAACCGGACAATTTCCTCGCATGGATGGACGTATATTCCCAACAAATCAAATACGTAAGAGATCATCAGCTCAAAGCCGATGAGGCCATTGCATCAACATGGGCTTCACTTCAGGAATATTCGCCAAAGCAAAGCAAACTTCTGAATGTTGATCCCCTTGTCAACACCGAATGGGATCAGGGTTGTTTTTACAACGAATATTGCCCTGATGATGATGATGGCCCCTGTAATCATGTTTATGTTGGATGTGTAGCTACGTGCATGGCTCAGATCATGAAATTCCACGCACATCCTGCACAGGGAACCGGCTCCAATAGTTATTATGCTTATCCTTATGGCCAACTTTCAGTTGATTTCGGAGCTGCCACTTACAACTGGTCTGCAATGCCCAGCGAATTGTTTAACAATAACGATCAGGTTGCCACTATTTCCTATCATTGTGGTGTAGCGGTCAATATGCAATACTCAGCATCAGGTTCGGGAGCTTACAGCAACAGTGCCCGCAATGCTTTCGTCGATCACTTCGGATATTCTGACGATGCGGTTTTGCACACAAAAGCAGCTTATTCGAATAGTGCATGGGAAAGCATGATAAGAAATGACCTCAACGGGGGATTCCCGCTCTATTACGCCGGGTATGGAAGTGGTGGTCATGCATTTGTATTGGATGGATACCAGGGCACCAATCATTTTCACTTCAACTGGGGTTGGAGCGGTTGGTACAACGGTTATTTTTACCTGAGCAACCTCAATCCCGGAGGAAGCAACTTTACCGATAACCAGGAAGCGATTTTCCATATTTATCCCGAAGGAACCGTTACACTCGCAGCTCCAGAAAATCTCGAATACCAGGTAATAGGAGGAAACAGTGTTGAACTCACCTGGGATGAACCTGCTGCTAAGGCACTTACAGGATACAACATTTACAGAAACAACAACCTCATCGATAATACATCGGAAAATACTTATTCTGACACAGGACTTGAATCCGGAACTTACGAATATTATGTTACAGCTGTTTATGATGAAGGCGAATCAGTACCCTCATCTTCCGTTTCCGTATTGATCACCGGTGGAAGCAACATGGTTTTCGACGACGACTTTTCAGCCTACAATACCAGCGAGCAACTGGTTTGCCAGTCAGCAGCAGGCTGGACTACCTGGAGCAACAACCCTTGTTCTGCCGAAGATCCTTTTGTAACTGACGATCAGGCCTACAGCGGTAACAATTCCATCGTCGTTGAAGGCACTAACGATTTGGTGAAAGTGGTTGAAAACTACACAACAGGTTTCTACAAGATCAGTTTTTACATCTATGTTCCTTCGGGCTATCTTGGTTATTTTAACACCCTTCAGGAATTTAACGGTACCAACAGCTTATGGGGCATGCAGGTTTATTTTGATGAAGGAGGAGCCGGTAGCATCGACGCCGGTAGTACTGCTGCAGCAACCTTTA
This sequence comes from Bacteroidales bacterium, assembly GCA_020438135.1. GTDB lineage: Bacteria > Bacteroidota > Bacteroidia > Bacteroidales > JAADJA01 > JAADJA01. Next base: position 6,987 of record JAGQVF010000207.1, read on the forward strand.
ATTTTGCAAACGACACCTGGATTTTGAACGAAATTATTATTGATCTGAATAACGATTGGGCCGAGTACAAGGTTGATGGTAACTCAATTCATAGTTGGGTTTGGAGTGTAGGAGCGTTTGGCCAAAACAACAACAACCAGCTTGGCGGTTCAAACTTTTATGCATGGACTGGTAGCAAAGGAACACCTAAGTTTTATATTGATGATTATTCCATCGAAGACATTGGAGGAACCTTCCTGCCGGCACCTGCAAATTTGACCTATACACTGGTAGAAGACGATGTTTTATTGGATTGGGACGCCCCGGAAACAAAGGACATCCTTGGGTACAATGTATATTATTCCTTCGAAAGTGGCGCCTATGAAATGATAGCTTTCATTGACGAAACAGCTTACACAGCCACATCCCCCGGACAAGGATTACACAATTTTTATGTAACAGCAGTGTATAATGATGGTGAATCCGGCCCTTCCAATACTGTTTCATTCTTAATTACTGATATTGAAGAACAGTCGGCAGATCAGCTATTGATTTATCCGAATCCTGTTTCAGATGTTATATACCTCAATTCAGAAGAATTGATCAAATCCGTATCGGTTTACAATTATGACGGACGGTTGATGCTTAGCCATGAAGTTGGGAAAAAACAATCTGAAGTGCAGGTTTCTGACCTTCATTCTGGTATTTATTTGATCAGGGTCGAAACTGAAAACAATACAATTACACAACGGATAATCATTCGTTAAGATTATAAAAACAAATACCCTGGGGACTGTCCCGACATGGGGCAGTCCCCTTTTGATTTTCAGTGAGAAAGGTGAACGATGTTACAACGCCTTCGAACCAATTATTTTATATCTTTGCACCCTTTTAAAACAATTGAAATTTCCGGTTTAATGAAAGAAAAATACAGGGAATATAAAAATCTGGATTTAACCCAAATTGGTGAATTTATAGGGAAGTATTGGGATGACCAAGATACTTTTGCCAAAAGTGTTGAAACGAGAAAAGGACATAAACCTTTCGTATTTTACGAAGGCCCTCCTTCTGCCAACGGACAGCCCGGGATTCACCACGTGATGGCTCGCGCCATAAAAGATATTTTTTGCCGCTACAAAACCATGAAAGGATATCTGGTTGAACGTAAGGCCGGTTGGGATACTCACGGACTTCCGGTGGAGATCAGCGTTGAAAAGTCTCTTGGTATCACCAAAGAAGATATTGGAACTAAAATTTCAATTGAAGATTACAACCAGGCATGCCGCAAAGAGGTGATGAAATACAAGGACATGTGGGATGACCTGACCAAAAAGATGGGCTATTGGGTCGATCTCGATGATCCGTATATCACTTTTGATAACAAATACATCGAAACGGTTTGGTGGCTTCTTAAAAAACTTTACGACAGAGGACTGCTGTATAAAGGTCACACGATTCAACCTTACTCACCTGCGGCTGGAACCGGACTGAGTTCACATGAACTTAACCTCCCCGGTTGCTATAAAGACGTGAAGGACAACACCGTAGTAGCGCAGTTTAAGGTGATCAAAGACGAAAAATCAGATTTTCTGTTTAATGATCTGTTTGGAGATCTTTATTTCCTGGCCTGGACAACCACGCCCTGGACATTGCCTTCGAATACAGCCCTGGCAGTTGGTCCGAAGATCAGCTATGTGCGTGTTAAAACATATAATCCTTATACCCATCAACCTATTACAGTGGTTTTGGGCAAAGACCTTGTTCACAAATATTTTCCGGAACAGGACAAAGAGCTCAGGCTGGACGAATACGAAGCAGGTCAGAAAAAAATACCCTATGTGATTGATGGCGAATACACCGGCAAACAACTCGCCGGCATCGAATTCGAACAACTTCTCCCCTATGCCAAACCCGAAGATGGAGATGCTTTCAGGGTGTTGACCGGAGATTTTGTAACCACCGACGAAGGAACCGGTATCGTTCACATCGCCCCGAGCTTTGGTGCTGACGACTTTAAAATCGCTAAAGAAAACGGCATCGGTTCGCTTACGATGGTGAACAAGCAAGGTAAATTTGTAGATGAAATGGGCGAATTTGCCGGAAGGTATGTAAAACCTGAATACGACAGCAATTACGATCCGCTAAAAGATGATTCGGTGGATGTTGAGATCATCGTTAAACTGAAAAAGGAAAACAAAGCTTTTAAAACCGAAAAGTACGTTCACTCCTACCCGCATTGCTGGCGCACTGACAAACCGATACTCTATTATCCCCTCGATTCGTGGTTTATCAAAACCACTGCATTCCGCGACCGGATGATCGAACTGAACAACACAATCAATTGGAAACCACAGGCCACAGGCACGGGAAGGTTCGGCAACTGGCTCGAAAACCTGGTCGATTGGAACCTGTCGAGATCACGTTTCTGGGGTGTTCCGCTGCCTGTTTGGATGACTGAAGATGGTTCTGAACAGGTTTGCGTAGGTTCGGCAGAACAACTCAAACAAGAAATTGAAAAGTCGATCGAAGCCGGATATATGAAGTCCAACCCAATGGCAGACTTTCATCCCGGTGATAATTCGAAAGAAAATTATGAAACCTTCGATTTCCACAAACCCTATGTGGATGATATCGTATTGGTTTCTCCATCGGGCAAAGAAATGCATCGCGAACCCATGTTGATCGATGTATGGTTCGATTCAGGTGCTATGCCGTATGCTCAGTTTCATTATCCCTTTGAAAATGAGGACAAGCTGGATAAGTTTTTCCCGGCCGATTTTATCGCCGAAGGGGTAGATCAAACAAGGGGATGGTTTTTTACATTGCATGCCATCGCCACCATGGTGTTCGATTCAGTATCGTATAAAACCTGTGTTTCGAACGGACTGGTGCTTGATGCTAAAGGCAATAAGATGTCGAAACGGCTTGGCAACGCGGTTGATCCTTTCGAAACGATTAATAAATACGGCCCGGATGCTACACGCTGGTACATCATCACCAATTCGCAACCCTGGGATAACCTTAAATTTGATCAATCAGGCATTGATGAGGTAAGGAGAAAATTCTTCGGAACACTTTATAATACCTATGCATTCTTTTCTTTATACGCCAATATCGATGGTTTTGCCTACAAAGAAGATGAGATCCCTGCCGATAAAAGGCCTGAACTCGACCGATGGATACTATCTGAACTGAATACCCTTATCGGGAAAGTGGATGAATATTACGATGATTACGAACCCACCAAAGCCGGACGGGCCATCATGGATTTCCTCGATCAGCACCTGAGCAACTGGTATGTAAGGTTAAGCAGAAGGCGTTTCTGGAAAGGTGATTATACGGATGACAAAATCTCAGCCTACCAGACCTTATACAGGTGCCTCGAAGTTTTGGCTCAGCTATCAGCACCGATCGCACCGTTTTTTGCCGAACAGCTTTACCTTGATCTGAACCGGGTTTCAGGAAGAATGCAATGGGATTCGATACACCTGACAGATTTTCCGAAAGCCGATCCATCCCTGGTAGATAAAAAGCTGGAAGAGCGTATGGAACTGGCACAGATCATCTCCTCGATGGTGCTGTCGCTTCGGAAAAAAACAAATATCAGGGTGCGTCAACCATTGAACAAGATCATGATACCTGCGGTTAATGAGATAACCAGAGAAAACATCGAAGCTGTTAAATCGCTGATCTTATCCGAGGTAAATGTAAAAGAGCTGGAATTCATGAACGACGACAGCATGCTGGTGAAGCATGTGAAACCCAACTTCAAAGCGCTTGGACCAAAATACGGAAAGTTGATGAAATCGATTGCAGGAGCACTTGCAAACATCGATAAAAAGTCCATCGCAACCCTTGAAAATGAAGGATCAATCAGTATCGTAATCGAAGGTCAATCGGTTGAAATCTCAATCGAAGATGTTGAAGTACTCACCGAGGATATCCCGGGTTGGCTCATTGCAAACGAAGGTACATTAACGGTGGCACTCGATATCACGATAACCGACGAACTGAAGTATGAAGGCATCGCCCGTGAACTTGTTAACAGGATACAGAACATAAGGAAAGACAAGAATTTTGAGGTAACTGACAAAATCACGATCGAACTTGAAAAAAACGATGAGATCGAAACTGCAGTGAAGAAAAATTATACCTATATTTGCTCTGAAACGCTTGCAGAGTCGCTGCAATTTCAGGATGAAATAAATAACACTAAACTGAAGATCGAGTTGATCGACGATTTATATACAAACATTAATATTGAAAAACTTAATTAGACAACTGACGTAGAATCAAATTTCTAATCCTTAATAATATAGCATATGGCAACGGAAAAAGATAACGGAGAAGTAACGAAAAAACGCTATTCTGATGAAGAACTGGAGGAATTTCGCCAAATAATTCTCGAAAAACTGGAAAAGGCAAGAGAAGATCTGAAAATGCTTATGGAAGCCTATACACATGCCAACGAACACGATACAAACGATACATCTCCTACTTTCAAGGTATTGGAAGAGGGATACCAGGTGTTGTCGAAAGAAGAGAACAGCAGGCTGGCCGCCCGGCAACAAAAATTCATCAATTCACTTGAAAATGCATTGATCCGGATCGAAAACAAATCGTACGGAATTTGCAGGGTTACCGGCAAACTCATCTCAAAAGAGAGGCTTAAAAGTGTTCCGCATGCCACGCTCAGTATCGATGCGAAACTGAACCAACCTCAAAAGAAATAAGGTTTTCCCAATCTTTTAATTCCAGCATTGAAAAAGGCCGTAATAATAATCATGCTTGTTTTGATCGCCGACCAGGTATTTAAAATTTGGGTCAAAACAAACATGATGATCGGATCACGGGGCGAAATTGCTGTTTTGGGCAATTGGTTCATTCTTCATTTCACTGAAAATGAAGGCATGGCGTTTGGAATGAAATTCGGCGGAGAATTCGGCAAGATCACGCTGAGCATTTTCAGGATCATCGCAGTTATTGCAATTGGATGGTATCTCCACCGGCTCACAAAGTCGAAAGCGCATACAGGAATGATTATAAGTATATCACTGATATTTGCCGGAGCACTTGGAAACATCATCGACAGCGCTTTTTACGGATTGATCTTTAGTGAAAGTACATATCACAACCTGGCAGTACTTTTTCCGCCTGACGGCGGATATGGAACGTTTCTACATGGAAAAGTTGTGGACATGCTCTACTTCCCGATCATCAGAGGATACTATCCGCAATGGTTCCCCCTTTGGGCCGGCAACGAATTTATTTTCTTCAGACCGGTCTTTAACCTTGCCGATTCTGCCATTACCACAGGTGTTTTAATTTTGATCATCTGGCAAAAGAAATTTTTCAAAAAACATTCCTGATACTTTTTCAACAGCCTGATTAACAAGTCTTCATTCGATTTCTGATTTTTACCCTAAACCAATAGGTGAAACGAAGAAAAATTTTATCTTTGCGCAAAATTTTAATTTCAACCCATGACTAAACAAAGCGCAGGCAGGATTTCACAGATTATCGGAGCAGTTGTTGATGTTACTTTCGACAACGAAGGAGACCTCCCGAACATTTATGACGCACTGGAAATCAAACGAGCCGACGGATCGAAACTGGTACTCGAATGCCAGCAGGATATTGGCGAAAACACCGTACGGACCATCGCAATGGATTCAACCGACGGATTAAGCCGTGGTATTGAAGTTGTCTCAACCGGCAAACCGATTTCGATGCCGGCAACACCGGGAGTAAACGGAAGGCTCTTTAATGTGATCGGTGAACCGATCGACGGGTTGCCTTCAGTTCCCAAAGACAAAGCATACCCGATCCACCGTGAACCGCCTACCTACGAAAATCTTTCAACTTCCAAGGAAGTACTTTTTACAGGGATCAAAGTGATCGACCTGATCGAACCCTACTCAAAAGGGGGAAAGATCGGTTTATTCGGGGGTGCAGGTGTTGGAAAAACCGTGATCATCCAGGAGCTGATGAATAACATTGCCAAGCAATATTCTGGATTTTCGGTATTTGCCGGTGTAGGTGAACGTACCCGTGAAGGGAATGACCTGCTGAGGGAGATGATCGAAGCCGGATTGATCAAATATGGTGATGATTTTAAACAAAGTATGGAAGAAGGAGGCTGGGAACTTTCGAAGGTAAATGTTGACAACCTGAAAGATTCACTGCTTGCCATGGTGTTCGGACAAATGAACGAACCTCCCGGAGCCCGTGCAAGGGTTGCACTGTCAGGGCTAACCCTGGCTGAATATTTCCGTGATGGTGACGAAAGCTCCAGCGGACGCGACATCCTCTTTTTTATCGATAATATTTTCCGTTTTACACAAGCCGGTTCCGAGGTATCTGCCTTGCTGGGCCGTATGCCTTCTGCGGTGGGTTACCAACCGACGCTTGCCACTGAAATGGGTATCATGCAGGAAAGGATCACCTCCACCAAACGGGGATCCATCACATCCGTTCAGGCTGTTTATGTTCCGGCTGACGACCTTACCGACCCGGCGCCTGCGACCACCTTCTCGCACCTTGATGCTACCACTGTATTGAGTCGTAAGATTTCGGAGCTGGGTATTTATCCGGCTGTTGATCCGCTTGATTCTACATCGAGGATCCTTTCACCTGACATCGTCGGAGAAGAACATTACAGAACAGCCCAGCGTGTAAAAGAAATTTTACAGCGTTATAAAGAATTACAGGACATTATTGCCATTCTCGGTATGGACGAACTTTCGGAAGATGATAAGCTGGTTGTGCACCGTGCACGTCGTGTACAAAGGTTTTTATCGCAACCTTTCCATGTGGCGGAACAGTTTACCGGAATCAAAGGTTGTGTGGTTTCCATCGAAGACACCATCAAGGGTTTTAACATGATCATGGACGGTGAAGTGGATGAATATCCCGAAGCCGCCTTCAACCTGGTGGGAACCATCGATGAGGCCATCGAAAAAGGCAAAAAAATGCTCGAAGAAAGTAAAGCCGAATAGTAGCTACGATATGAATGTAGAAATAATCACACCCGATAAAACAGTTTTTACTGGAGAAGCCGACCTGGTTCAGCTTCCGGGTAAAAACGGCTCTTTTGAGATACTGAACAACCATGCCCCGATCATTGCGATCCTCAAAAAGGGCAAGATAAAAGTGGTTGATCAGAAAAAGGAAAAAAAATTTTTTGAGATTAACGGAGGGGTGATAGAAGTAGTGAAAAACAAAGTGCTGATCTTAGCAGAATAAAAAAAAGCCGGATGAAACATCCGGCTTTTTTTTGAATCATTTTTTTCATTGTTTGACTCTTGCCATATCATAAGCCTCGAGGGCTCTCGTAATTGTCTCCTTAACACTATTGCGCATCGCTCTAACCACATTGTCTTTATCATTGAGGTTCGAGAAATGCTTTTTAATGAATAATTCTGCATTGAAATCTGCAATAGACTCAATTCGTTTCATAGTAGTTAATTTTGCCCGGTTGTTACACCGGCGTTATTGGCGCGCAAAAGTACAATTTTTATACCAATGGCAATTATTTTTTATTTACGACTGATTATCAGCGCTGTACCTCTTGAATGACAAGCCATCGAAAATAATTTACTTTTGTCAGCCGTTTGGTACCACAAAATTAAAAAGTCCCGAAATGAGAACCCTTTTCATCATAGCGTTAAGCAGTTTGTTTTTAAGCAGTTGTATTGAAATTACAGAGCGGATTATAATTCATGAAAACGGATCAGGTAACATTGAATACCGGGTTTCATCCAATTCTTCAAATTCTCTTTTTGGCGCCATTTCAGGGTTTGTCAACCAAAACATCGAAGACCAGCTCAGACAGGAGGCCCAAAAAATGGTGCAGGTGCTTTCGGCCCAGGAAGGAATCTCAAATGTGGAATACCGGTTGGAAGGATTGCGGGGGCAGTTTTTCGTCAGCTTTGACTTTCATGACACAAAAGCATTCAATAATGCGCTCTATCAAATGGGAGGTTATAAAAAATCATGGTTATCTCCGGGATATCTGAAATCAAATAAATGCAGATTTGTAAAACGAAACTTTACACCCTGGCTGAACAGGTACCTGAAAAAAGAAAAAATCGAAATGCCATCTTCGGTGATGACTGAACTGATTACTTTTAAGAGTGAAATAGAAGTGCCTGATGAAATTCGTAAAGTTCGGCCTGATCATTTGTCAGTGAATCCAAATAAAAATCAGGTTCAACAACGCTTAACTTTTACGGAGATCCTGGAAGAAAACATTTCAACCGGTATTAAAATAAAATATTAGCGGAATCAACGATCGCTGATTGGATCAATCCGGTGCACCGGGAATTGAAACATGGCTTTGCACAATATACCATTCTCCATTGTGTTTCTGCAGAACACCGGTAAATCGCAGTCCTTCAAATTGTTTTGCCTCTCCTTTATAGATATAATTATAGTTCATCACCTCTGAAAACCAGGCGGTATTGCCGGTTTCATTCACCTTTATCACCTGATCGCGTACCGAAATGTAGGTATCTTCAAAAGTGCTGAACTGCCGTTGCAATGCATCCCTGATACTCTCCCACCCGATCAGTTTTTCGTCGCTGTTTGTCCCGAATACCACTATATCAGGATAGGGTGCCCAGATTTCATGCACCAGGTCGAGATCCTGCCGTTCATTGGCAATCACATATTTTTCCAGAACAAGGGCTACGTTTTCGATTTCTTTTTGCGGATCGACGGACGCTGCTTTATCAACAGGTTGCTGACATCCCGTTACAAACAGGCCTGCTAAAATAACGATGAAGAACTTTTTCATAGGTATTGCATCTTTTAAGTTGACAAAAAAATCACCTTTCAAATGTAAGGGAAACCTGATGGATTTGCAAATATTTGACAAATAATCGACGGGATATTTCAAAAAATGAAGCGAACCCTTTGGCCAATAAAAAACCCCGCCGGGGTGCGGGGCTGGAGTGGTACCACCTGGAATCGAACCAGGGACACACGGATTTTCAGTCCGTTCCTCTACCAACTGAGCTAAGGTACCTGCTTTTAGCGGGTGCAAATATAAATTTATTTTGGCTTTCCCAATACAAAAA
>JAGQVF010000208.1:0-606 GCA_020438135.1 Bacteroidales bacterium
ACTCAAGCCGTTTGTTTCCCATCACCCTGGAGGTTTCTCCCTTCCTTTTTGATTCACGGTATCTGAAAGCACCAAAAAGCACCATAAAAGAAACGATAAGAATGATGGCAGCAGAAAGAATGAGAAACTGGTCGAATAAACGGTTGATCTCGTCGGCCTGACTGGAGGAAGAATGGTATAACCTCCTTATAAAATCTTGTATTGAAAGCAGTAATCCCGGCATTTGAAAAATCTTGAACCCATAAAGGGAATGATAACCAGGCAGGATCTCCCTGTCTTTAATATGAAGTTGGGTGGGGTCATTAATTGTACCAATAACACAATCCTGGTATTTTTTTTATATGCCAATGATTGAAACCAGGTGTAAGAATCAGGCTCAATGTAAGTAATAGAGATACCTTCAACTCTATTACTTATAATTGTTAAGAATCCTTAATCGAAAATGAGGCGGTTATAACCGATTGATGATCTAGTAAAAATGTAGATATCAACCTCACTCCGCGTGATTGAATTCCACAGGTATGAATTTTTGAATTATTCATTAATTCAATTTAATAAATCAAGGTCAATAATTTTATCAATCTTTCCGGTCGATTTGCTCACCAG
>JAGQVF010000208.1:753-5917 GCA_020438135.1 Bacteroidales bacterium
TATTTAAGAAATCAAAACATGGTCGTTCTTTTTTGTTAATTTCGAATTTTGGTTTCGTTCAATCAAAAACACCAATTTACAATGAAAAATAAAGCTCAAAGTTGCGGGACTTCAGGTGCTGTTTATGGTCTTGGATTTATAGGCGCAGCGGTATATTTCATTTCGCACGCCACCGGTTTCTGGATGGGAGTTATCGGATTTCTGAAAGCCATCGTATGGCCGGCATTCCTGGTTTATGAAGCTTTTTCCAAACTCCTGGAAACGGTTTAAATCACCGGATCATTGAACCCATCGGATTACTGCTTGTTTGATGTTTGATCATCAACTCAAATCAAATGGCCGTACAAACCATTGCAGAAGTTATCCATGAACTCGACCTTATTGTTGAGGATTCGATCCGGGAAAAATGCAGGCTGGGGTTTTTTGCATGGGTGTATAAACGCACCACCGAACAAATTCGTGATGAAATTGAAAAAGGTAATTTCAGGGATAACGAACGATTGGAAAAGTTCGATGTTTTGTTTGCAAATTATTACCTTGATGCCTACAAGAACTATCAACTGGGTAACCCGGTAAGCAGTTCGTGGCAGGTCGCTTTTGAGGCCGAACACAACAAACTCACCATCATTCAACATGTGTTACTCGGCATGAATGCCCATATCAATCTCGATCTGGCCATTGCAGCAGGCCGCATTATGGAAGGCAAACCGATCGAAGAACTGCAACCCGACTTTGATAAGGTAAATGAAATTCTGGCCTCCCTGCTGGATGAGATGCAAAGTAAAATTTCAGGGGTTTCACTTTTTATGTTTTTGCTGGATTTGATCGGGAAAAGAACCGATGAAAAGATCATCAACTTCAGCATGGTGAAGGCCCGGAGTCAATCCTGGAACATTGCCAATGAATTATGGGAACTGAAGGGAGCGGAAAGAGAAAAACGGATTGCTGAAGTTGATCAATCCATTCACAACCTCGGAATGTTTGTCAGAAATCCCAAGTCAAAATTTCTTGGGTTTATTCTCAAATTAATGAGCTGGTTTGAAGAAAAAGATCCGGATCGGATCATTCAGAAATTGTCGCAATAACAAAAAAAATCGGATTACGTTTTCAGTTCCTGCCAATTTTCAGGCGGTTTGGCATCTTCATCAATCCAACCCAGGTTGGCATCCGGTTTCATATCAAAATCGCGAACATAAGGTTTAATGTCGAGTAATGGAGTTCCGTCAAGGATATCCAACCCGGAAGTATAGATCAGATTTCCAGTAACTTTTTTAATTCGTGCAACAGTTAAACCGATCGGATTGAAACGATTTGGCGACCGGGTAGCAAACAAGCCCACTTCCTTTCCTCCTCCCCTGGGTGGAAAAACACGCAGGTGCGGCTTTTTGCGGGAACGGTCAAAATGAAAAAGGATGTAAATGTAATTCAGTTCGCTGAGGCGATACAAGCCATCAGAAAACTCCTTGTTGATAGAAATATAGAAGTCCCCTCCGGCATTGTTATAATTGACATAAGGTGCAAGATCGTGATATGGAGTATGAATTACGCCGATCGGATGTAGTGTTACCGACATTATAAGCCTTGATTATCGGACATTTCCGGTTTCTTTTTCCCTTTATTCAGTCGCATCAGTAAAATAAAAGCAACCACCAGGTAGATCAGGGTAATCCCCATCCATATGAGCGCAAATGTCGACCGGTCGGTTCGTATATAATCAATACAAACAAGTAGAGATACCGCAGCAAAAATAAAATTGAGAATTACAAAAAAGATGTTTTTGGTACTCATCGAAAAAAGCAGGTACATCACATTCATAAAACCGGCTGCCAACAGTATGTAACCGATGATGTTGCTTCCCCTGCTGAGGTATATTGCTCCCGTCACCCCAAATAACAAAGTGTTAACAACCACCGAAATTTTGATGAACATCGGGATGGTTTTTTTATTCTGCTGTTCCATAGTGTGTTTTGATAATTTTTCCAAAGCCAAAAGTAGTAAAATTTCAGAGCAGCAATTTTATAAAATTCAGGAGAGTCTTTATAATCATTCTAAATTAAACATCAAACCTAAATCATATAAAATTTATTTATATATTTGAACCTATTAATTAAAACTTAAAAAACAAACGTATGAAAAATCAATTTTTAATGAGTATTTGTGCGCTCATTATTTTAGGAATCCTGCACCTGGCATCCTGCACAAAGCTTGAAGATGCAAAACCAACTTCCAGCATCGCCAAAGCAATGATAATGGGTGACGTCAAAGCCAATCTCGACCTCACCAATGATACAAACCAATATGGGTTTCCCGAAATCCGGTATGAACAGGTACCCTCCGGCACTTTGCTTCAGGCCCGGATGAACACTGAATCGTTAGACCCCAATCCGAATACTATTTTAGCGTACAGGGACATCCTTTTCAGTGCCAAGGTGGGATCGGATGGTACGTATACCTTTGAGGTATATGCCGGTCCGTCTAACACTCCGGTCACTATCATTGCTGATGATTTTCGGTACGACCAAAAAATAAACGACTCAACATGGGAAGAAAAAATATTCTATTTAAACAATGTGAATATTTCTGTTATTCAGAACCAAACCAACATTGTCGATCTTTTCTTCAATCCTTAATTACCAAATAATTAACTACAAAAATGTTATGAAAACAAAAACTATATTTGTATTAATATGTCTGCTGGTGGTTCCGGGATTTATCGCATTATCTCAAGACAATGAAATTCTGAAATCGAAAAAAGGCATTCCTATCTTGCCACAGGCCGGTGATTGGGCTATCGGTATTGATGCCCGCCCCTTTACTCAACTGTTCAATTATGACTCTGACATGAATTTCGATTTTCCGACAGGTTATACCTTAATTGGGAAAAAATTCATAACCGATAAGATGGCTCACCGATTCAAGGCCAGGCTGTCATTCTATAGTCAAACAAATGATGAATTTGTCATAGAAGATGAGCAATTGGTTCCTGATCCGCTTATTACTGTTACTGACACACGGGTTATCAATTCGAATGTTATAGACCTCGGATACGGGATCGAGAAAAGAACGGGCTATGGAAGACTTCAGGCATTGTATGGGGGAGAGGTAATGGTGGGTTACAGCCAGACTTCAGTATCATACAGTTATGGAAATTCGTTTTCCGCAACCAATCCACTTCCCACATCCCATAATTTCGGATCAAATATTCCTGAATATGGGAAAAGAGTAGTTTATCAAGAGCCCGGATATGATTTATCGTTTGGACTAAGGGCGTTTATCGGAATTGAATATTTTGTGGCACCTAAAATATGCCTGGGTGGAGAATTTGGCTTTGGGCCGGAATATTCAATTTCCCATGAAACCAAAACTAAAATCGAATATTATGACCCGGAAAAAAATGCCGTAAAAGAAGATATAGAAAAGAACGGAGGTAGCAAATACTTCATGCTTGATAATGATAATTTTAATGGGGTGATTTATCTGATGTTTCATTTTTAATTTGCAAATCAAATCTCAGGGGGAAGAGGATGTTGTTATGCGGCATCCTCTTTTCATTTATGTTCTGATTGTGTCAATATGACATTTACTGATCAGGCTATGTGATAAGCAATTATAAAAATCACTCCAATGGCATATAAGTTGATATCCGCCCCGAAAACTTTTTATCATGACAGGAAAAGAAATTTTTTCGCACCAGGAAATGCTGGACCAGATCAGCGGTAAAACGAGGGTTTTTGTGCTGCTCTACAAAAAAGGTTCGGAGCAAAGCGATTGTTCGCTGAAAAACCTGGCACAAACCGATGCCGGCGAAATGGAACAGAATGTTTTTTTGGCAGATGTTTCACAGGTAAGGGATATCCATACTGTTTATAAAGTTACCTCGGTTCCGACCATGCTCGAATTTGAAAATGGTAATTTTGTGAACGTCCTGAAAGGATGTCACGAGCCCAATTTTTACAAATCATTATTTGAAAACGCAGTGTATGCTGCCAAAATGAAATCGGGTGAGGCAAAACCGCAAAAACGGGTAACTGTTTATTCTACACCGACCTGCAGTTGGTGCACAACCTTAAAAACCCATCTTAAAAAACACGGCATCAGGTATAACGATATCGATGTTTCGAGAGACCAAAATGCTGCCCAGGAGATGCAACGTAAAAGCGGGCAGATGGGTGTTCCGCAAACCGATATCGACGGACAGGTGATCGTTGGATTTGACAAAACCAGGATCAATACCTTGTTGGGAATTAATTAACGATCGAGCAGAAATCTGATATTATAATAACAATTCAAAATAAAAAACAATGAAAGAGTTACAACCCTTAAATGAAAATGTGCTCCTCGAGATAACAGAGGAGATGAAGGAATCAAAAACCGCCGGTGGGATCATCATCCCGGATACAGCCAAAGAAAAACCGCAGTGGGCCAAAGTAATCGCCATCGGAAACATCGAAAATCCGGGTATTGCTGTGGGCGATGCTGTGATCTTTAAAAAATATTCAGGAACAGAAATGAAATTCGAAGGTCATGAATACCTTTTTGTTCCTTACGCCGATCTCCTGGCTAAAATTGTTGAAACAGAGGCAATCTAGATTCTTTGTATAAAAAATAAACCGCAGTATGTAAACCATTACGACTGCGGTTTTTTATTTTTCATTTGCAACTTTTTATCGCTGAATGATGAGTTTTTCACTCCTTGATCCATGTTCGGAAATTAACCTTGCTACATAGGTTCCTTCACTCAGGTGTGAAATGTCTGCCTCTTCTTCCTCTAACAATATTTTCTCCAGCACCAATCTTCCGTCAAGGGTTAATAATTCCAGTTTCAGGTTTTTTTCTTCGGTATTATTAAATCTCAAATAATTCGATGCAGGATTTGGATAGATGCTAATTTCTAAAGGTCTCTTTTCAGGAATAAAAACCGGTGGATTGTAATCCCATGTGCAATACATCAATCCGCGACCATGCGTTGCAGCCAAAACGGTGTTGTCCGATTCGCGCATTTGCAGCATATCCACACGAACATTTGGCATGCCTGCATCCTGCGTCCATATTACTTCATCAGCACCTGCATCATTTGTAGTCCAAACTCCCAATTCAGTTGCCAGCATCACCTGCCTGGCACTTTGTGGATGGTACATTGCCCAGCGAACCGGCATATCGGGCA
>JAGQVF010000209.1 GCA_020438135.1 Bacteroidales bacterium
AGAAGTGATCCATAAAAACATCTCTGTTTTTTCTGCCATCAATCCGGAGATCACCATTCCGGATACCTATAACATGGATGGCGTGCCGGATGCAAGCGCAAACCGATGGCTGAATTTTAACCTGGGTTTGCGTTATAGTTTATCCGTGAAAAACCAATAATTATATCCACTTCTAAATTACTCCTATAACGCCACTCAAAACAAAAAAGATTACCCCGACCTGATGATAGGCCGCTGCAGCGTGGATGATACCGAACAGGTGCAAAATGTGGTGCATAAGATATTGAATTTTAAACCGGATAAGCTTACTTGGAACAATAAAATGACTGTAGTAATTGATCACGATACCGGTCATTATCAGTTTTATTCCTGACTTTTTAGTTTCCGGTACAAGTTTTAGCATTGTTAAAAAAACCAAAAAAATTAAATTCAATTCCCTCCATTTCGATCGAAACCATTTAATAAACTATCTTTGCGCCGCAAATTCAAGTTTTTAAACCGTATTTCAATGAATATGAAAACGTTCAGAGTAATCTTATCAATCTTTGCTGTTTATTTTTCGGTTCAGTCCTTTGCTCAGGACAACCGCACGCTGGTAACCATTGCCGGAGAAGATGTTTCGGTGGATGATTTTATGTATGTGTACAAAAAGAACAACACCCAGGAAAACCTGATGGACAAAAAGTCGATCGAAGAGTACCTCGACCTGTTCATCAATTTTAAGCTGAAAGTGAAAGAAGCCGAAGCGCAGGGCTACGACACCGTTAATGCCTTTATCGACGAGCTTGCCGGGTATCGTAAACAACTCGCTGAGCCCTACTTTGTGAATGATGAGATCATCGACGATATGCTGAAAGAGGCCTACGAACGTAAAAAATTTGATATCCGGGCCAGCCACATCCTCGTTAAGGTGGGGCCCAATGCCATGCCGGATGACACACTGGCTGCCTGGAATAAAGTGATGGCTGCCCGCAAAAGGATCATGGCAGGTGAAGCATTCGAAAAAGTGGCCAAAGAGGTTTCGGAGGATCCATCGGCACAGGATCGCGTAAATCCGCGAAACAATCAAACCATTCCCGGAAACGGTGGCGACCTCGGTTATTTCTCCGTATTCGACATGGTGTATCCCTTCGAGACAGGGGCTTTTAATACCGCTGTCGGAGAAGTTTCAGCGCCGGTCAGGACCGATTTTGGTTATCACCTGATCAAGGTGACCGATAAAATACCTGCACAGGGAAGCATCGAAGCAGCACACCTCTACCTGAAAATGCCCGATAGCGCCACAGCCAAAGATTCCGCTGAAATCATGTCGAAAGCACTGGATATTTATGATCAGATTGTAAGTGGTGCTGATTACCAAGAAATGGTTCAAAAATATTCGGATGATAAAGGTTCGGCTGCACGTGGGGGCAAGTTGCCCAAATTTAATGTAAACCGAATGGTACCTGAATTTATTGAAGTCATCAGTCAAATGTCTGATTCAGGAGAGGTTTCTAAACCTGTGCTTACCTCATATGGATGGCATATCATTCAGTTGCAGGGCAAAACCGGGATCGAACCTTTTGATGAGGTGAAAGACGATATGCGCAAAAGGATCGAAAAAGACCGCCGGGCACAAAAGAGCAAGGAGATCATTATCAGCGACATCAAAAAGGAATATGGCTACAAGGAATATGGGAAAGCTTTACAACCTGTTTATGAAATCGTTGACTCATCAATATATACCAAAGAGTGGAGCATTCCGGAAGATGCAAAACTCAGCAAACCGGTTATTTCTTTGGGTGATAGAAAATTTACACAGGAAGAATTCGCACAATACCTCGAAAAACATCAGACCATAGGTCAGGACGAAAAGATCAATGAATTTGTAAATGCCAAATTCAGGGAGTTCAGCGATGAGAAGGTTCGTGAATATGAAGACAGCAAACTCGAAGGGAAATATCCGGATTTCAGAGCCATTGTAAAGGAGTACAGAGATGGAATACTCCTGTTTGAATTAACCAACGATAAAATCTGGTCATATGCCGGAAAAGATACAACCGGACTGAAAAATTATTACGAGCAGCACAAAAACGACTTTATGTGGGATGCCCGGCTTGATGCTTCCATTATCACAGTGAGAGACACGAACTACCTGGAGGAGATCAGGAAACTGGCAAACGAAGGTGCTGCGGATGAGATGTTTATTTCGGAGATCAACAAAGATTCGCTGAACATTGTCACCATCGAACATAAAAAGTATTCGAAAGAAGACAATGACATCATCGACCAGGTGAAATGGAAAAAAGGGACAACCGAAACAACTGACAAGCGCGATAACATTGTTTTTGTGATCGTACGGTCGAAAGTAGCACCCGAACCGAAAACATTCGACGAAGCACGCGGCCTTATCACGGCCGGTTACCAGGAATACCTTGAAAAAGAATGGATCGAACAACTCAGGGAAAAATACCCGGTTGTAATCCATGAAGAGGTGTTGTCGTCGTTGACCGAAAATAAATAACCCAACTTTGAAATATCTGATTTGGCCCTCACTGATCCTCATATTAATCTCTTGTTCAGGAAATAAGAGAACTGAGAATGTGTTGGCCAGGGTGTACAACGATTACCTCTACGAATCGGAGATCGGAGAACTTGTGCCGCCCGGAACCAATCCGAAAGACAGTATTTCGCTCGTTAAAAATTATGTGAATAACTGGGTGTCGGAAAAGCTCTTTCTGCAAAAAGCCGAAAAAAACCTGCACGATGAAGATCTGTTGTTCGAAAAGCAGCTTGAACAATACCGTAATTCATTGATCATTTACGCATACGAGTCAAAACTCATTACACAAAATCTCGATACATCGGTTAGTCAAACAGAGATCGAACAGTACTACAACGATAACTTAGAGAATTTTCAGTTGAAGGATAATATTGTAAAGGTCTATTATGCCCGTTTCGATGGCGACATTGACGAAATGAAAAAGATCAGGAAATTCTTTTATGCCGAATCGGAGGAAGCGCGTGATTCGCTTGATACATATATCGAAGAGTATTCCGATCTCTATTTCCTCGATAATGAAACCTGGATACTGTTTGATGATGTTTTAAAATACGTACCGATCAACACATATAACAAGGAAGCATATCTGCAGAACAACCGAAAAATTGAGATTACCGAAGAAGGATATGTGTTCCTGGTGAACTTTACGGATTTTAAGATCAAAGATGGGATTTCGCCACTAAGCTTCGAAAAGGAAACGATCCGGCAAATTATACTGAATAAACGAAAACTCAGGATCATCAACAACATGCGGGAAGAAGTTTTTAATTCGGCACTTGAAAACAACGATTTTGAAATTTATTAACGCAACCATACTAAAGCGCTGATCAAAAGGTTTTAATTAGCATGAATAAAAAAAATATATTATCCTCACCCCTCACTTCCGGAATTAAATCCCGGTTTGTTAGTCGATTTACAACTGTATTGGGCATCATTTTACTGATTTCATTACAAATGATGGTAACCCAACCCACGATCGCACAAGATGATCCGGAACAGGGAGTTGTGATTGATGAAATAGTGGCGGTAGTCGGTGGTCTCGTCGTTTTAAAATCGGACCTGGAATCGCAATATCAGCAGTTTTTAATGCAGGAAGGCGCCTCCCGTCCCAAACAGGATGTGGTGTGCAGCGTACTTGAAAATATGATCTATCAAAAGTTATTGCTCAACCAGGCCGAACTCGATAGTGTGGTGGTATCTGACGGGCAGGTTGAATCGGAGCTCGACAGGCGTTTGCGTTATTACATTTCCCTTCTGGGATCAAAAGAAAAATTTGAAGAGTTTTACCAAAAATCGGTGGTTGAATTTAAAGAAGAGCTTCGCGAACAGGTGAGAGACCTGATGCTTGTTGAAAACGTACAACAAACCATCACCACCGACATTAAAATTACACCTTCGGAGGTGCGATCTTTCTACAAATCGATACCTGCCGATAGTCTACCCCTGATCAACTCGGAAGTAAAACTTGCACAAATTGTAAAACTCCCTCCCGTAAACCCCGATGAGGTGGAAAGAGTGAAAAACAAACTTCAGGAATTTAAATACCGGGTTTTGAATGGTGAAAACTTTGCTACCCTGGCCATTCTTTATTCTGAAGATCCCGGATCGGCCAAACAGGGCGGTGAGCTGGGTTTGTTCGGGAGAGGCGAAATGTATCCTGAGTTTGAAGCAGCCGCCTTTGGTCTTGATAAGGGTGAGATGTCCGATATCGTAAAAACTGATGCCGGTTACCATCTGCTTCAAATGATCGAAAGACGAGGCGAATATGTGAATGTAAGACACATTTTGCTCAGGCCGAAAGTATCGCCTCTTGATTTGGCCAAGGCAAAAAAAGAACTCGACAGTATTTCCCGGATAATAGATAATGGAGAATATACATTTGAAGAGGCGGTTGTTAAATTTTCAGATGATCCCAGCAAAAACAACAATGGTCTGCTGATCAACCCAATGACAGGAACCAGTACATTTGATGTAGATCAACTCGATCCGAAAGTTTTTTTTGTGATCGACAAACTGGCGGTTGGAGAAATTTCGGCACCGGTTCAGTTTCAGACACAGGAGCGCAAGGATGCCTACCGGATACTGATGCTCAAAGAAAGAACCGAACCGCATAAAGCCAACCTGAGAGATGATTACGATAAAATCCAGGATTGGGCCCTTGAACAGAAAAAACAGGATGAACTGAACAAATGGGTAGCAGAAAAAGTTGAAAACACATATATCAAGCTTAGCGATGATTATCAGGTTTGCAAATTTGAAAATATTACGAACCTGAAATTGTAGAAAGGTTTAGCGTGTTTATCATTTCAATTTAATGAACAAAATCAATATTTATGTATAAGTCGGATGTTGAAGCAGTTGATGCATTTGTAGAAAAATATACCAAACTCAGGAATGAAATAGGAAAGGTAATCGTTGGGCAGGACAAAGTTGTGCAGGATGTTCTGATCGCCATTTTCAGCAAAGGACACGGGCTCCTGGTGGGGGTCCCGGGACTTGCAAAAACATTGCTGGTAAACACGATTTCAAAAGTCCTGGGACTGAGTTACAAACGTATTCAGTTTACACCCGACCTGATGCCCTCCGATATAATCGGCACCGAAATTCTGGACGAAAACCGGCATTTCAGGTTTATCAAAGGACCTGTGTTTGCCAATATCATTCTTGCCGATGAGATCAACCGCACACCGCCCAAAACCCAGTCAGCGCTTTTGGAAGCCATGCAGGAGAAAGCAGTTACGGTAGCCGGTGAAAAATACCTGCTGCAGGAACCGTTTTTTGTTTTGGCCACCCAAAATCCCATCGAGCAGGAGGGCACCTA
>JAGQVF010000210.1 GCA_020438135.1 Bacteroidales bacterium
GTAACCATTCCAGGATCTTTGAAAATGGAGAAAAATATTTTTGTCCGATCTGAAATCTCATGTTTTGGATTGACTGCTCTTCCGGAGATTTTAGTTTCTATAGTTGTCAACTTGTGATCCAAACCTTCAACAACCTTCATTAACCAATTGCTGACTTCATCATTTGTAGAAGACTTAGCAATAAAGTCAAGAATTTCCTTTTGGTCATCTATATGAATGAAGGCAGGATCAAGCTGGTAGCCGTAAACATGACCATCCATGATTTTATTGAGATATTCTTTTTGATTGCAAGGTGCTTTCTTGTTGTGAAGTGATCCACCGGATTATTCCTGAATGTTTACAGGCATTCATAAAAACCTTTGATCAAAGCTTGTTTGTAAAAATCGAGTTGTCCAATATTACCGCTGGTTCCATGTGTTAAGTTATGCATCCACGATGCAACTTCTTCTAATATTTTTCCAACAACGAATTCTCAGTCAGCTGCCTGCTCCAATTGAAATTCCAGATCTTCTTTGAGTTTCTTTAAAAGAGTCTCTTTTTTGTTTTCGAAATAAAAATCGTAGTCCGCCTTTTTTGCCACCTTCAAAATTTTATTTTGCGGGCAAAGATAAAATCAATGAGAAAACAGATGGTAAGTCAGAAGCAAAATTTATCCTTTCTTTGGTAGATGCAGCGACATGATTTTTTATCAAAAAAGAGGCCCTCTCTTAAAAAACCATGACACAAAAATCAAAAATTTGTGTATCAAAAGGTGTATAAAATAAAAAAACAGTTACATTTCTAATCAATGTAACTGCTTCATTTTCAGTGTGGAGCATATCGGAGTCGAACCGATGACCTCTTGACTGCCAGTCAAACGCTCTAGCCAGCTGAGCTAATGCCCCTTTTTAGTTCAAGGTTTCATCCCGCACGTGCGGGACAGGTTTCAGGTTTTGGGTTGTTTTACTTTTTCACTGAAACTTTACTTTAATTGAACCTTTCTCAAAGAACAAGGCTGCAAAAGTAAAAAATTATTATATATTTACATTTTCATCGTTCATCATTTTTTATGAAAAGGATTTTTGCAGCAATAAAAATTACACCCGACAAGAGGCTTACTGAAACTTTTTACCAGCTAAAAAGCAATTTAAAGTTTGATAGAATCAATTGGGTCGAACTCCCGAATTTACACATTACCCTTAAGTTTTTCGGTGAAACCGACGATGATGCTATCCCTGAAATTATATATCATTTAAAGGATGTTGCCTCACTGAATCCACCCTTCGACATTTCTCTTAATGGCCTCGGCATCTTTGGAAGCACTTACAAACCTAAAGTGATCTGGGTTGGAATTGATAACAGTTCATCTCTTATTAAACTCGGTACCGATGTGCTCGACCGGATGGATAATATTGGATTTGAGAAAGACCGCCAGAACTTTGTACCTCATTTGACTTTGGGCAGGATCAAATTTACAAATGATAAAAAACTTTTTAATGAAACGCTAGAACGGTTCAAGTCTCAACCGTTTCAAACAAGTAAAATTGATCAAATGCAATTGATTGAAAGCAAACTTTCCTCGGATGGTCCTTTATACACAACTCTAAGCAGTTTCGAATTGTAGCAAAAAAAAATCCCGGTCCTTTAAACCGGGATGAACGACGCCACTAATTTATCAATCTTTCAGAGATTTGTTTTCATCATTGCCAAACATCTTTTTAGCCATAAAATGATAAATTACCAAACCCAGACCGCCAAATAAAAAGATCATTGAAAAATAGGCGGCCTCTTCTTCGAAACGGAAAGCTTCAGTTGCAGCAAGCAGTTTACCCAGTAAAATACCAAGTGCGACTCCAATCAACAAAATTCCATATTTAAGAGACTGAGCTCCCTTTCGCATGGAAGGGGAAAAAGCTGAAGGGTCGATTCCTTTCTCAAGCATGGCCATCCGTTCTTTTTTTCGTACTCCCAGATAGACCATTGTTACTATCGATCCAAAAATGATCGCAAGTATGAGTACCGGTGTTAATTCTAGCATAATCGTGATTTTTATTCGTTTGTTTTCATGTTTACCCTTTTGACGTCACACTTTTTTTCCGGTTACAATTTTGTTATCTTTGGGAGTAAGCTAAATTTTTTATGAATCTGTAACCGCTATAGGGTTGCCACGTCTAAAATCCGAATGAAGTTCGAAGATGACAGTTTTTACATTGACCAGGTAAAATCAGGAGATGTCAATGCGTATACCTTCCTTGTTGAAAAACACAAGGATATGGTTTTTACTGTTGCGATGAAAATAGCAGGAAATAAAGAAGATGCGGAAGAAATTGCACAGGACGCCTTCGTAAAAGCGTATCAATCGCTTGATAATTTTTTGCATAAGGCAAAATTCACAACCTGGATATATCGGATTGTATATAACACTGCCATTTCGAAATTGAGGAAAAAGAAACTGGACAAGGTGACTCTGCAACCTGAAATAACGGAAACCTATACACTTGATGAAATTGTTGAAAATCTTGACTACTATAACGTTGACGAACAAAAACAAATGGTTGATTTTGCAATGGGTTTGCTCGAACCACAAGAAAAACTTATTATCAGCTTCTACTATTTAAATGATATGCCGGTAGATGAAATTGCTGAGATTACCGGTTTGAGCAATAGCAACGTGAAGGTGAAACTTTTCAGAATACGGAATAAAATGCAGAGCGCATTAAAAAACCAGCTGCAAGAATCTTTAAAAAAAATGCAACCATGATAAACGGAAAACAGAACCGGGAAAACGATCAATTTAAAGAGCTCGTAAAAAAATCGGGTATGGAGCAGGCACCCGGCTCTTTTACTGAAAATGTAATGAAAGCTGTGCAACAACATTCTGTTCCTGAGGAATTATCAACCTCACGATCATGGTATTCTTCGGGTTACTTTTTAACGGGTGTAATTGCTTCTTCAATCCTTGTTGCACTGGTGGCTTTCTTTTATTTTTACGGAAATATCTTATTGGTAAAAGAATTTGATCCTGTTTTTAGCCCGGTATTGAAAGATTTATATCAAAGTCTTGCTGTTATCCTGCATTCCATTAAACTTTCTTCTACAACCCTGGTAATAATCGGAGGTTTTGTGTTGTTGTTGATTCTCGATCTGATTTTACGCAGGAGTACCTTTTCAGGAAAAACATATTTAACATTTTAAATTTTTTCAAACGAACTGAATTTTCTATTTTTGCCTGATTTTTAAAGAAATGGCAAACCAATCACGATAATTATTGTTTACATATTTACCATAAACTAAACACGATGAATGCACTAAAATCATTACTTCTGGTTGTGCTCGCAACTGCAACATTTTCATTGTTTGCACAACAAAACGGCATTGGACTCGACGGTGTGGATGATTATATCGACTGCGGTACCGATGCAAGTCTCAACATCACAGGTCCTGTTACTGTTGAAGCCTGGATTTATCTGACAGATGTATTGTCAAATTATGAAAGGATTGTCGAAAAAGACTGGACAAACTCTTACTATCTCGGAGCCGGATTTAATGATAACAGTATCGGCTTTGGTATGGATCCTAACAGCAATGCAGCCAATATTGTAGAAACCGGCGCCGGTGCAATTGGCACCTTCCGCTGGGTACATGTGGCAGGTAGTTGGGACGGTTCGACCCTAAGGATTTATATCAATGGTGACCTCGCTGCCTCCAAAGCCTGGTCCAATACTGTTGACGGATCTGCAAATTCAACTAAAATCGGTAAATACTATGCCGGTGGGTTGCTTTTCGAAGGATTTATGGATGAAATCAGAATCTGGAACACTGCACGTTCACAGACCGACATCCAAAACAACCTTTACAAAGAACTCGACAACCCGGCATCAGAATCGAATCTCGTAGCGTATTATCGTTTTAACGAGGGTTCCGGTCAGATTTCTGCCGATTTAAGTGCTAACTCCAACACAGCTGTTTTTGGTGGAACTCTTAATGTTGAGTCATCCGATCCATCCTGGGGTCCTTCAACATGTCCGATTCCTTACTATTCAGTAAATAGCGGCGACTGGAACACCAATTCAACCTGGGCAACCGGACAATTAGCACCGACAAAAGATTGGGCAAGGGTAATTATTGAAGACAACGTCAATGTAAACTCAAACGAAACATCAATCGACGTAACCATTAATCCATCAGGGGCGCTCACTGTAGCAAGCGGCAATACCTTTACTGTTACAGGTGATTTCCTGATAAAATCAGACAATACAGGAACAGGTTCATTTATTGATAACGGAACAACCTCTATCGGTGCAACCACAGTTGAAAGATATTTTGCTGAGGATGAATGGCACCTGATCTCATCACCGATTTCAGATGGTCAGGCCGAAATTTTCCTGGGTATGTATCTTCAAAAATATGACGAAACTTCAGCTACCTGGACGGATATCGTAGCAGTTACCGATCCCTTGAATGTGATGCAGGGTTATGCCCTCTGGATTCCTTCTTCAACTACGTATACCGCAGAATATACAGGAACACTCAATACAGGAAATGCTTCTATGCCTTTTACGGCAAATAATCCTTTTGGCTGGAACCTGATGGGAAATCCTTATCCCTCTGCAGTAGATTGGGATCAGGTAATTCCTGTGGCAAACATGAATTCAGCCCTCTATTACCTGGATGCTGCAACTGGCAATTATGTAACATATGTCGGTGGAATCGGAGCCTCAAGATATATTCCTCCGATGCAGGGCTTCTGGATCAGCGCTACGGGTAATGGCTCTCTTGCTTTCAGTAACAGCGACAGAACACATGTTGGCAAAGACACCTATTATAAAAATGAAATTGAAAACGTGGCCGTTATTTCAGCTACAGGCATGAACCTCGAAGATAAATTATACATTCACTTCGACGAAGCCTCAACAGCTGGATTTGATCCTGCAACAGATGCATGGAAACTTCTGGGTGGGTTTAATGAAGAATTGCCACAACTGTTCAGCTATAACGAAAATCACGACATGTTATCGATTGATAGCAGACCGGAAACCGAAACCATTCCGGCTGGATTTAATTCACTTACAAGTGGTGAATTCAGTTTACAGATCGATGAGATGAACGGGTTTGAAAAAATTATTGTTGAAGATACAGAAACCGGCATAATGCACGACCTTACTGAATCTCCTTATACATTCAGCTACAACACGGGTGATGACAATGAACGGTTTGTATTCCATTTTGAGACCATAACAGCCATCAATGATCATGCAATGGAACCTGCTTATCCGGTATGGTCATTCAACCGGAATTATTATGTTGATTGCGGAAATGAAGATAATGCAACAGCTTATCTCTATAACCTTTCCGGTCAGTTGCTCAACACAGTTGAATTAACAACCGGTATCAATAAAATCACGTCGAACCTTTCCGGTAATTACGTCGTAAAAGTCGTCGGAGAAAATGGCGTATTCGCTGAAAAAGTATTTTTAAAATAGTTCCAAAACGGTAATGCAATGAAAAAACAAATTAAGACATTGGGTATTATCCTTGTATTTCTAACAGCACCTTTATTCCTTCTGGCACAAAATCCACCTCATCCCAACGGAGGCAACGGTCCCGGCTCGGGTAACACACCTGTGGGTGGTGGAGCTCCGATTGACGGAGGAATTTCAATTATGTTGATTCTGGGTGCTGCCTATGGGAGTAAAAAGGTTTACCAACAGATGAAATAAAATTATGGTTTATCCATGAAAGGCTATCCTCATCATGGGTAGCCTTTTTTGTTTTTAAAACATTCTAATTTGTAATTTTGGCCGCTAAATTTTTAAAATGGAAAAAAATAATAAAGCAATGGAAAACGGATCGGAATCCGGGAGATCAAAAAACTTTCTGGAGTCGATTATAGAAAATGACATACATAACGGAAAAAATGAAGGCCGTGTGCATACCCGTTTCCCCCCTGAACCAAATGGTTACCTTCACATCGGACATGCCAAGTCGATTTGCCTCAATTTTGGTTTAGCAGACACCTATAATGGTAAATGTAACCTCCGTTTCGATGATACAAATCCAACCAAAGAAGAACAAGAATATGTCAATTCAATCATGGAAGACGTCAGGTGGCTTGGTTTCGATTGGGAAGAAAGGTTGTTCTATGCCTCAGATTATTTCGACCAGTTGTATGAATGGGCAGAAAAACTGATCCTGGACGGAAAAGCCTATGTGGATGACCAAACACCGGATGTGATAAGCGAACAGCGAGGAGTACCAACACGGCCGGGCAAAGAAAGTCCGTTCAGAAACAGATCAGCGGATGAAAATATAGATCTGTTCCGCAGGATGAAGGCCGGAGAATTTCCGAACGGAACACGGGTATTGCGGGCAAAAATCGATATGGCATCACCCAATATGCATATGCGCGACCCGGTGATGTACCGAATTATGCATGCACATCATCATCGTACGGGCGACACATGGTGTATTTACCCGATGTATGACTATGCTCACGGACAATCGGATTACCTTGAAGGGATCACACACTCCATTTGCACCCTTGAATTTGAAATTCACAGGCCTTTGTATGACTGGTTCCTGGATAACCTGATCGATACGGAATACAGGCCGCGTCAGCATGAATTTGCAAGGCTCAACCTGAGCTACACGGTAATGAGCAAACGTAAACTTCTGGAATTGGTCACCGAAAAATATGTGAATGGCTGGGATGATCCCCGAATGCCTACCATTTCTGGATTAAGACGAAGGGGCTATACCCCTGAATCGATTCGAAGTTTTGCTGATCGCGTTGGAGTTGCCAAACGTGAAAACGTGATTGATGTGGGATTACTTGAGTTCAGTGTAAGAGAACACTTAAATAAAGTGGCACCCAGGATTTTTGCGGTGCTTGATCCGTTGAAGGTGATCATTACCAATTACCCGGAAGGACAATCAGAAGAACTTATGCTTGAAAACAATCCTGAGGATCCTCAGGGTGGCTCCAGAAAGGTGCCATTTTCAAGGGAAATTTACATTGAACAGGATGATTTTATGGAAGATCCACCCAATAAATTTTTCAGGTTGGGCCCCGGCAGGGAAGTTCGGCTGAAAGGAGCTTACATTATCAAATGCGAGGATTTTAAGAAGGATGAAAACGGACGAATGAAGGAATTGTATTGCACTTACGACCCCGAAACCAAAAGTGGATCAGGAGTTAACCGTAAGGTGAAAGGAACATTGCATTGGGTATCGGTGAATGATTGTTTGGATGCGGAAGTCAGAATTTATGACCGCTTATTTATGAATGAAGACCCTGATGATGTGGATGAAGGAGAAGATTTTAAATCGAACCTGAATCCTGATTCGCTCAAAGTTGTCACAGGAAAAGTTGAACCTTCGGTGGCCACTGCTTCAGTTGGGGATACATTTCAGTTTCAGCGGCTTGGATATTTTTGTGTGGATAAGGATTCGAAGGATAGCCGGCTGGTTTTTAACCGAACGGTAACCTTAAAAGATACCTGGGCAAAAATGAAACAATAAATTTCGTTTTGTTACATTGTATTTATTACATTTGCGCCCTCATTGCCCGATGGTGTAACTGGCAACAC
>JAGQVF010000211.1 GCA_020438135.1 Bacteroidales bacterium
TGCTGTGGCGCCGGTGGCGGACAAATGTTCAAGGAAGCCGAAAAGGGCGACAAGGAAGTTTTCATCGAACGAACAGAAGAGGCAATCGAAACCGGCGCCGATATCATCTGCACTGCCTGCCCCTTCTGCATGACCATGATGACCGACGGTATCAAATACAAAAACAAAGAAGAAGAAATGAAAAACTACGACATTGCCGAGTTGGTATCGATGTCGATGGGGCTTTAATGGAATTGAAATTATTGGGGAATGATGATTATCTGTCTGGTTCTGTGAAATGATCATTTGTTAAGAATCTCCACCTGTGATTTCATAAATCTTGAGATTGATTCCGGTGTAGAGAATTTTGAAATTGTAGTTTCCCTCAATATATTCCTGGACATGCTTCTGATCTGAAATTACATGATTCCCCTTATGTAAATCTTCCTTTTTCATAAAGGTCAAATTCATTCCCTTTTCATTGAGTTGATACACATAAAGCATTAGAGGAACTGTATGCCCTTCATGTATGATACCATAATCCTGAAGATCGGTTTTATTTTCTATTGCATTTCTCAAAAAATACTGCATTTCAAAAGTAGCTTGCTCCCAGCTTCCGGCCTGTTCATTGTAGATACGGGAAACCACTTTTTTGTAGGGTCTGAAATACAATCCACCTACTAAAATAGCAAGGATTAAAACATTTGCCCAGGCAGGTACGAACTTTACACGGTCTCTGATCAGGGTAAAAATGAAATAGATAAAAACCGCACAAATCATTGCCAGAAAAGGATACATGGGTGTACCATACCAGTATAGTTTGGTTTGGGACGAAGAAATAACCAGGAAATAGGTTATGATCATTACAAATGAAAACAATGTGAGTCTTCTGATTTGTTTCACTCTAACAAAAAAACCGGCGATAAGTCCAAGCGGAATAAACCAAAACCACTCCTTAAAAAAGGTATCGTATAAAATTTGTAAGTAGAACCAATATCCCTCTTTGTGCTCCTCCACCACTTGTAAATATCTGCCCCCAAGTTCGTTGTTGTATACCGCCTCTAAATACCCCGGTGTAACGGATTCGCGAAGCAGGTAAAATCCCAGTGTTAAAAATGTAAAAATCAACATCCCAAAATAGAGATGTTTGTTTTTAAGCAGACCAATAAGTTCGCGGCGTAAGATTATGTATAATAAAAGGCCTGGGGCGAAGAACAATCCCATCACACCTTTGGTAAGCACTGCAAATGTCAGTAAAATGAAAGCCAGGTACAAAATCCATGTTCGCCGGAATTCGAAATAGGAAAAAAATGCAAGACAATAAAATGTAGTAAACATGGTGAGCAACGAATCATAATCGCCTGTTCGGGTTGCATGTTTTTGGATATACCCGTTTGCCGTGATCAAAACCAATACCGTAAAAATACCAAACCAGTATGTTTTAGTGTATTTATTTGTAAAAAATAATAAGCCGATGATGAGCAAATATGCAGCAATGGCTGATGGTAGCCTGAGCGCAAGTTCGCCCGGGCCGAAAATATGCATACCCAGAGCTTGCAACCAGTTTAACAACAATGGTTTGGTATTCCACATATCAACCTGCCCTTCAAAGCGCTGCACCAGATAATTCCCATCCTGATACATTTCATATGCATTGACGGACCGTCTGGCTTCATCCCATTCACGAATAGAAAGATTTTCGAGGTGTAAGAATACCGGAAAATAAGCAATGATCAACAACAGAATAATTCCAGCTACCTTAAGATGTGAATCAGATATGTTAATTTTCAATGGATCAGTGGATTATTAAGACATTAATTATATATCAGAACCGATTGGAAATTGCTTTTATACTTTCGTGATATTAAACAATTATCGACCAGATTTTAAAATTAACAAGCCAATACCCAATCCTCTAATTTTCAGCTTTAAATGCCTTCACGGCATCAATCAATGCGGGCAATACCTGTTGTGCGTCGCCGATCACGCCATAATCGGCTGCTTCAAAGATCGGAGCTTCGTTGTCCTTGTTGATCGCCACAATACATTTTGAGGAACTTACTCCGGCCAGGTGTTGAATGGCTCCTGAAATTCCGGCAGCAATGTAAAGGTTCGGTGCAATGATCTTTCCGGTTTGTCCGGTATGCTCTTCGTGAGGACGCCAGCCCTCATCGGAAACAGGTCGTGAGCAGGCTGTAGCTGCACCCA
>JAGQVF010000212.1 GCA_020438135.1 Bacteroidales bacterium
CACAGGAAAAATTCAGAATTGATTAATTATATATGGCTTACATTTTCAACTATACCGATCAAATATTTACATTTTTACATAATTCAAAAATTGCGTATGTTTATCGCAGATTTTGAAGAAAAAATGATCATGTCCTCGATGAAGCTTTTCTACTTCTTTTGTTTAGCAGTACTAATCCCTTGTATGCTTAAAGGTCAAACGGCAGGCAAAACATCAGATGACCCAACCTATGTAAAAATATCGATCTGGTTGGAAGGTCCGTACAAACAAGGTAAAATGAACACCGATCTTAATAAAAGCGGGTATTTACCAACCTCTCAACCATTCAATGTTTCACCGTGGAATTACGATGGCACCGAATCCGTGCCCTCGATACCGAATGGCAATGTTGTCGATTGGGTTTTGGTTGAACTTCGTTCAGCCGACAGTGCCAGTGCTGCAACACCCGAAACCGTGTTGGTAAAAAAGGCCGCCTTCCTGATGTCGAACGGGAAGATCCTGGAGACGGACGGCGTAACATTGCTTAATTTTGATACGGTATTTACATGATGTTTACATGCCGTAGTTTGGCACCGGAATCATGCAGGTGTAGTGTCAGCAAATAAATTATTAAACTTTTACGGAACGTTGACATACGATTTCACCACTGATTCGAGCCAGTTCTACGGAGGATCATCGGCCTGTGTGCAGATTGATGAAAGCCGGTGGGCAATACCGGCAGGCGATGCAACAAAAAACGGGATAATCGAAACAACCGACAAGGAGATTTGGAGCAATGAAGCAGGAAAGCAGGGTTATTCCCCTTCCGATTTTAACCTCGACGGTCAGGTTGATAATTGCGACTTGAATGATATCTGGCTAAAGAACCTGGGATTGGGAGGCTGGATACCTGAATGATATAATTTAAAAACAGGCTATTACCATTCAACGTTAAACCCAACAGCTATTTATCATCATCGTATTTTACTTTTTGCTACTGGTCTAAAATGAGGTCTCTATTTGATCTACAATCAGAAGAATACATCCAATCCTATTTACACCTCAATCTATTAAACCTATAAAATCCAGGTTTCTGCACAATCCTAAAAAACATCTATTTACCAAACCAACCCCTAACCTCTTCGATAGTCGGCATGGCAATATCGAGTTTCATTTTTTTACGTAATCCCCCCATTTCATTGAAAAGTTTATTGGGGTTCACATCATTCAAATCTTCAACGGTTTTGAAACCTGCTTTGCGGATCACAGGCACCCAAGCTTCAGGAATACCGAATTCAATAAAATCGGCATCTGTTGCGACTTCAGCTTTTTTCTCAGGCCGCATTTGCGGGAAAAAGATCACATCTTGTATAGATGGCTGATTGGTAAGGATCATGGTGAGTCGGTCGATACCGATACCCAGGCCGGCTGTAGGGGGCATACCGAATTCGAGTGCGCGCAGGAAGTCTTCATCCAACACCATCGACTCCTGATCACCACGTTTTCCCAATGCTACCTGTTCTTCAAACCGTTTACGCTGATCGATCGGATCATTTAATTCTGAAAATGCATTGCAAATCTCTTTTCCATTACAAATGGCTTCGAAACGTTCAACCAGACCTTCTTTGCTTCTGTGCTTTTTAGCCAGTGGCGACATCTCAACGGGATAATCGGTGATGAAAGTAGGCTGGATCAGATTGGCTTCAACTGTTTCACCAAAAATCTCATCTATCAGTTTTCCTTTGCCCATCGATGAGTCCACATCCACACCTACCTCTTTTGCAACTTTGGCAATATCTTCTTCACTCATTTCCGATAGGTCGATGGTAGTGAATTCTTTAATGGCATCATACATCGAGATCCGTTTCCAGGGCCTTTTAAAATCAATTTCATGCTCCCCTGATTTGATCTTCGTGCTACCATGCATATCTGTCACGATCTTTTCGACCATCTCCTCAACCAAATCCATCATCCAGTTGTAGTCTTTGTAAGCCACATAGAGTTCCATCTGTGTAAATTCAGGGTTGTGAAAACGATCCATCCCCTCATTACGAAAATCTTTGGCAAATTCGAAAACACCATCAAAACCACCTACGATAAGCCTTTTGAGGTAAAGCTCATTGGCAATCCGAAGGTAAAGGGTCATATCCAGCGTATTGTGATAGGTTTTGAAAGGTCTGGCGGCAGCTCCACCGTAAAGCGGTTGCAGAACAGGTGTTTCAACTTCAAGATAACCTTTGCCATTGAGGAAATCGCGCATGGATTGCATTACGCTTGCCCGTTTCTGGAAAACCTGTTTTACCTTAGGATTGACGATCAGATCAAGGTAACGCTGACGATAACGTTGCTCAGGATCTGTAAATGCATCCCAAACCTTATCTTCCTTTTCTTTAACGTTTGGAAGCACCTTGAGTGATTTGCTCAACAACTTGAATTCTCTTACATGAATGGTAACCTCTCCCATTTGCGTAATAAACACATAACCCTTCACTCCAATGATATCGCCGATATCCATCAACTTTTTAAAAACCGTGTTGTATAGGGTTTTGTCCTCTCCCGGACAAACTTCATCCCTTTTAATGTATACCTGAATTCTTCCGGTTTCATCCTGAATTTCAGTAAACGAAGCGGCACCCATAATCCGCCGCTGCATGATCCTTCCGGCAATACTTACATCCTGAAAAAGGTTATTATCCTCAGGAAATTTATCATGAATTTCTTTTGTAGTTGTATTTATTTCAAATAATTCCGCAGGGTAGGGATCGATACCCAATTTTTTCAGTTCATCGAGCGATTGCCGTCGTTGCAACTCCTGTTCGTTTAATTCCACCATTGTTTACTATTTATATCTTTTTCTACTTGTTTTAATCCTATTTCCGCATCACCTTCCGGGCCTGTTAACCTGTCGAAAGCGCACGCAAAGTTATACAAATGATTGATTGGATTTATTTACCTTTGTTTATAGAAATATTAACGAACTAAAACTAACCACCATGAAACGGATCATCACTGCCATCCTTTCGGGGATATTTTATTGCGGAGTTGTCTCAGGCCAGGGCGTTTCCCCTACCCTATCAGCCGGATTGAACGGACTGGTATATGAAAAAGGTGCCATCGATGTGGAATTGCTCTCTGATATTATCGCCTCCAAACAAGACGAACTTAAGCAGGAAGCGATCAAACGATATGTTTACAGCAATCTTCCTGATAAATGTTATACACTTAATTTCTTTTCACGAAATGTGGCTGATGTGCTGCTCACTGAAAAAAATAAAAAAGTGATCGAGAAACAGGTTTTGGAAAACCTTTCAAATTTTGCTTTGGTATATGGGTTCTCGGAGTTTTATTTGCAAACCGGTTTAAAAAACAAACCTGCCGACAAAGACTCTACTGATTTGCAACGTTTATATTCCCGTATGATTCAGGATGATAGTACACTGCCATCGGCTTCACAAACAATACAGAAGTATGGGTTTTCTCTTCGTTTTTTGGTGATGGATATGGCTTTTGAGGCCTGCCGGAACAGTGATGTTGTAAAGGATAAGGGATTCTTCAATTTCCCGTTAAACCCTCAAATAGGAGTTTATGAGCAACACAACGCCTATTCGTTATTGAAAGAAAGTGAAAATGACCTTACGGCTGACCTGGCCACGAAAGTGTATACCGATATTCAGGAAAAAATCAAATACAGTTTTAAAGGCTTTAACCTGATCAACGATCTTAAATTGTTTGAGGGCAACAAGGTAACAACCATAACAGATCTTGCTATGGAGTATCTTCTGAAAACAGGTTTGGGAGATACGATCAAAAGTCTTGATAGCCGTTTTGCTGAATTGAAATACCGGATAGAAGTAATGCAGGACAAAATATCATATTTCCCGCCTTTTCCTGATCAAACCTACGAGGCAGCGGTTAAAGAGGCTAACCAGATTGTTGATCTGGTGGAATTTATCGAACAGTCGGATATGGATGAAGAGGTTTCCGCGAATTGGGCTTTTCGGTATGATAACCTGATTGAATTTAAAATGTATTTGCTTTCGGTTGCAAGAACTATCAACCGGCTGAATACCCAGGTTAAAAAAACCAAAGAATTGTTGACAGACCTGCGAAATTCACTCGAATCGCAGGATGCCGGAAAAACTTCCATTTTGTTGAGTTATCTCGATAAAATAGAAAAGGAGTTTAAGGTTATCGAAAAACAATCTGTAAAAAGTTATATATATGGTGATTACACCAACAAAATGATACTTATACTTAAAAGTGAAAAAAATATTGGTTTGCTACAAAAGTCTTTGCGCTCAGAAGACCTGATCGTTGCGGATATAAACTCCTTTGATAATATTGATTTCGAATCTATTGTACGATATCTGGATACACTACAGCACATCAACTTTAGCGAGGTGAATGCAAAAATCAGGTTTCAAATTGCCGATATTGATGATGCATCTGTTAAAAATTTATCAAACCTGGTTGATTCGTATAATACATATCTTTTCGAATTCCAGGATCAATATTTCAGTACATTTATTATCGATCAGAAAATGGCACAGTTGGTTGATTCGGTACAGTTGATCCTCAGGTCGCAGGTAGCCCTGGATGTGAAAAACCCACAAACCGAGACCATACCGGAATCTCAGCGTCAGATTCTCGCAACATTGTATGCCCTGATTGATGATATCGGGCTCGAAGGTGGAAACATCGATCTTGGAAAAGTGCTTTATTTGCGGGACAGTATATTGCCTCAGATGGTAGTTTTATCTACCAGGTTAAACGCAACATCAGGAAAACAATTAACGCAACTTACTCAGCAGGTAAACAGCATAGTTTATCTTCAATATTATTACCGCCTTAAGAAAAACGAATTTAAAGCCTTACTGGAGACTTATGCCAATTCAGATTCAGGAAATTTTTCATTGCCGTTTCAAAATTTCATACAACTCATAACACGGTTAAATCAACTTGATAAAGCACTGACTTACCAACACATTTTAGACATTCTGGAAGACATCGGTTTTTCAACAATCGATAATGATTCAGAAAAAATGGCGCTGATCAATGACATCTTTAACAATGTGAGTAAATATGTGATTATTCTGCCTGATGAAAACCGGTTAGAAATTGATGTTGAATCGTTTATCGCTTTTTTATATGAAAAATATGCGGAGATCAACGGCAGTGCATTTGGTCTGTACTTTTCCATCGGGCTAAACCAGGGTGGATTTTTCGATAACAATAAATTCCCGGTTAATGATACGACCCATCTCTCATCTTTGGCCTTTGCGACAGAAAAAATCGGGGTAAAACTGCGTCTTTGGGATGCCAGGAAATGCAGCATGAAAAAGAGTCTTGAAAATCCGGCAGAACACACATACAATCCCAAACCATTTGTAAAAGATATACATGTAATAGGTTATGGCTCGGGATTATTGTATTCCATCGTAAATACCACAACCAGTAGCGATTTTAATTATCCTATGCTGGGATTGGCGGTTGGACCATCGTTCTATAACAACATCGACATCAATCTTGGATTGAACTGGGCCATCAGGCAGGGAGATTTTATACCTATGTATTATTTCGGTTTTGATATCAAGATCAGTGAATACTTAACAGAATTAAGTAAGAAAAGGAAAAGAATGAAAGCCGAAAAGACTGTTGCCAGCAAAGCGGAATAAGCAGGTCTGATTGCTACAAAATAACGATCTGTTCGGCAAACCGGGCGGTAGGTGATTTAAATCTTAAGAAATAAACACCCGGCGAAAGTCGCAGGTTAACCTGGTAGGTTCCTGAAGCATGCTTACCAGTTTTTTTCTCAAAAACCTTCTGACCTTGCGGGTTATAAATCTCTATCTTATTGTCAACACTTTGCATTCCCGGGATATGCAAATTGATCAGGCCTGTTGTCGGATTCGGGAATAAACTGAAACCGCTTGCGTTCAACTCACTTACATTGCTAACCACAACATCTGCTGCGGCATACGGTCCGTTTCCCTTTCCAATAAATACCGAAAATACTTTATAGTAATGATTTCCGGCCGGTACGTCGGTGTCAATAAATCCCTGCTCTTTAACAATACTGCAGTTTAGTAACGTATCATTTCTATAAACATCATACCCGAGCAATTCAAGCGAACTGTTTACCATGCCCGTATCCCATGACAATTCAACTACATGGCTGTTAACTGTGGCCATAAGATTTTCCGGGCCATATAACTCCGGAGTTCCTCCAAAATCAGGTCTGATACCTAAAACTGCGTCATGATAAACATCAAAATGATAATTTCCGGGCGTGAGGGTATCGAGATAATAGTAACCGTTGAACTGACCACCCCAACCCCAGTTTACGTGAAAAAAATCATCTACGTACCCGTCAAAAACAAACGTATGGCCAACACTGGAGGATTGCTCAACACCGCCATAAATCAGGGGATTCCCTGAACTTAATTCTTCCTGCAGAAGTTCAGTCCAATTTCCGGCATAATCATCCCTCATGATGAACACCGCAGTATTTCTATAATTGAAATAATTGACGAGTGCATTTTTGGCATCTACATCATAGGCTCCGGTACCATTGGGGAAAATCTGAGAATTAACCGCTATAACCGCATGGTACATCAGTTCGGCCACTGCTTCATTTTCATCTTCGAGGTTGCACTCCATATTAGCCCAATCATACGTTGTGTTTTCGAAATCTGCTTCGATCCAACCGTATGGGGAGTAAATACCATTGTTTCCGGTTCCGTTTTTCGGGAAATGATAAAAATTCATGATCTGTGCCAGCGCCGTTGCCACGCAACCGGTCCACGGATGATTGCTTCCGAAGGAGGAATCAACAGGCAACATCGAATTATAATACCTCCCCTGGTTCCAGGTAGTCGATAACATGGGTTTCATTTCTTCGAGATATGCAGGCATTTTCACATCACCTGCCAGCAATTGATCCCATTTAGTTTTGGTCTCAGGCGTCGGTTTCTGAATATGCTGTATCGCCCAGGCAATGCGTTCGGATATTCCTCGGAGCCACATCTCAATCGGTGGAGCAACCGATTCCGGATTAAAATCCGATTCATCTGAATAGGCAATTATGGGGTGATAAACATCCGAAGCTGAAATAATCACGAATGCGTTGTTACGGCCAAAAATGTAGCAGGCAGGATCCTTGCTATCTGCAAAGCAGATTGTTTTCAACAGTTCTGGTTGAACCCGTTCACTTTGTAAGTAGGTCATGAAATTCGCGGCACACACTTTTGCTTTGTTTACGTCAATTCCCGAAGAGTAAACAAAATAAGGTACAAGAATTACCAAAAAGAATATAAGAACAGGGTTTCGTCTTACCATTTTTGAAAATATATTTGCAAATAGAAGCGGAAAAAATATGGCTTGCTAAGGTAATGTTTTTATTAATTTAACCTACATGTTTTGAAAATCGGAAAAAAGTTTTTTGAGGAAGATGATGTTGTCGGAATAGCAAAAAAGCTGTTGGGGAAGGTACTTTGTACGCAAATCGGTGGAGTTAAAACGTGTGGCATCATTTCTGAAACCGAGGCCTATGCCGGTGCCACCGACCGGGCTTCGCATGCCTTTAACAACCGGCGAACGGCAAGGACAGAAGTAATGTTCGGATCGGGAGGGATAGCATATATCTATCTGTGTTATGGCATTCATCATTTATTCAATTTTGTTACAGCTCCCGAAAATATTCCGCATGCCGTTCTGCTCCGCGGCATTTTTCCACTGGAGGGTATTGAAATAATGGAATACAGGCGTGGGAAAAAATTTACATATAAAGGTTTTAGTGATGGGCCGGGTAAGGCATCTACGTGCCTGGGAATAAACACGATACACAATGGAACCCCTGTTACAGGTAACCAAATCTGGGTTGAAGACCGGGGATTTGAAGTGAACCGGAAAAATATTTTCACAGGAAAAAGGATCGGTGTGGACTATGCCGGGAAAGACGCTCAGCTACCTTATCGCTTTTTACTTCTATCAAATCTGTACACATAAAAAAACCTCCCTGTACAACAAGGAGGTTTTTTTTCTTTTCGGATAGCTGTTACTTAACAACATCTGATAATTCACTACCAGCTTTGAATTTAACAACTTTTTTAGCAGCAATTTTGATCTCTTTTCCTGTTTGAGGATTTCTGCCTGTACGGGCAGCACGTTTTGCTACTGAAAAGGAGCCAAATCCAACGAGAGCAACCCTGTCACCTTTTTTCAGAGCTTTAGAAGTAGCTCCAACAAAAGCATCCAGTGCTCTTTTAGCGTCAGCTTTAGTTAAGTTGGCATCCGCTGCGATTGCATCAATTAATTCTGCTTTGTTCATAATATTAATATTTAAATGGTTAATATTGTTGCAAATATAAGCTATTATTGAGTAAAAGCAAGTTAAATATCCTAAAACCCTTGATTTTGTTAATAATTCAGCCGATTTGTTAATAACTTGGCGTCTGTAAGCCTTTATTTACAGGGGTTTTGAAAGCATGTAACCTATCGACATATTTTAAAAGCACTGGGAGATGATCAGCTTATTGATTGTAACTTACTGATATTAAAGCCCCTGAGAAACTCTTCGACAGACATCCGTTTTTTCCCCTGAACCTGTAATTCCAAAATTTGCAGCGAGCCCGCTCCACATCCTACTTTCAGAAAACTTTTACCATCAGAATGGAATGCTCCGGCAGCAAGAGAATCATATGCATCTGAAATCTTTACCTTGAAAATCTTAACCTGCAGACTCTCATTACTTTCCAACTCGAAAAACAAATAAGCAGCAGGATACGGACTTAATCCCCTGATGAAATTAAACAGATAACCGGCATCCTCCTGAAGGTTGATTCGACAATCTTCCTTAAAGATTTTGGGGGCATTTTTTAATTGATTTTCGGGCACCTCAAATTCAGTTTGATCCATGGGTTTTATGGATCCTGATTGAATTTCCTGAACGGTTTTAACAACCAAATGCGCTCCTGATTCCATGAGCCTGTCGTGCAATTCACCGGCAGTTTCGTCATCGCCGATAACCAGTTCTTCCTGCATGATGATCTTACCCGTATCGATTTTTTCATCAATAAAAAAAGTAGTAACACCTGTGATCTTTTCTCCGTTAATTATGGCATGATTAACTGGTGCTGCACCTCTGTATTGGGGCAATAAGGACGCATGTAAATTAAAGGTTCCTTCGGAAGGTATTTGCCATACAGCTTTAGGCAACATTCTGAATGCAACAACAATTTGTAAATCCGGTTTCAAATTCCTTAGCTGATCAATAAAAGCTTCATCCTTCAGGTTAACAGGCTGAAGAGCGGGAATACCATGTTGCAGGGCATATTGTTTTACAGGAGAATACTGAACTTTTTGGCCTCTACCGGACGGTTTATCCGGGGCAGTTACAACAGCTACAGGCTTAAATCCTTCCGAAACCAATGCATCCAGCGAAGCAACAGCAAATTCTGCTGTTCCCATAAATACGATTTTCAAAGTACTTTTCCCCATATTTTAATTCACATAAAAAAACCTGTCCTTTAAGAACAGGTTTTAGGTTGAAAAATTTTCTCTAAAGTTCGCCAAGCTTGGCTTTTGCCCTGGCAATGTATTTATCAATGTCTCTTGCTTCGCGTGATTGCGGATAATTCTTTTTAACCTTTTCGTAAGTATTCAGTGCATTCGACCAATCATTGTTCAATTCGTAAGCCCATCCGGCTTTCACAAGAAACGGGGGCGAAGTGAACTCATTTTCATTTGTGTTGGCGGCATCATTGTAATAGCTGATGGCCCTGCCAATATCACCCATTTCCAGGTAGGCATCTCCAATAGCTCCGTAAGCCATTCCCTGAAGATACATGTCGTCACTGCTGAATTTCTTCAGACGATCAATTGCATTTTCAAAATCCTTTTTATGCAGATAAGCAATCCCTGCATAATAATAGGCAAGGTTGCCGGTTTGGGTTGAACCATAATCATCAATGATCTCCTCAAATCCGGGATTTATTCCATCACCAAACAGTGCCAGATCAAGAGAATCCTGTTCAAAATACCGTTCTGCTGCATAAACAGCTTTTTCTGCAGATTTTTCTTTCGGAAGAATGATAAATTTACGGTATCCAAAAAACAATAAAACCACCACAATCAAACCTCCTACCACATAGGTAATGATCTTTTGATTGTTCTCGATAAACTGCTCGGTTTTACTAAGCGCTTCTTCTACAGCAACTATCCGTTCTTCGGTTGCGTCTTTCTTTTTAGCCATTGTCAGATTTTAAATTTGGGCGCAAAGGTAAATTATTTTTTTTATTATCGGCATTTTGTTCGTTAAAATTGAATAGGTTGAAAACCTCACCATATCAGCGCCTTATTATACATTTGATATTCTGCACCTGAATTTGGTGCAAGCTCTCTCCGATAAATAGTGATTTTCTCCTAATTTTGTCGCAAAATATCTGGCTATGATCTCTGAAATAATTGCAGGCAATACAGTTGATGCTGTTGAACACCTCTTCGGACAAAAGATTGATAAACATTTGTTACAGATCGAAAAAACAAATCGCGACTACGAAGGCGATTTCACCCTTATCGTGTTTCCCTTGTTACGGATCGCTAAAAAATCTCCTGAGGAAACAGCCCGGTTGATCGGTGATTATTTAACGGCACATTGTGATGAAATAAAGGGCTATAATGTAATTAAAGGATTTCTCAATCTGGCAGTGTCTGATAATTATTGGATCGAATTCTTTAAAAATAATATTGCTGATGAGAAGTATGGGATTGCCAAAACAAAAAAACCCGGTACGGTGGTCCTTGAATATTCATCACCCAATACGAATAAGCCATTGCACCTGGGCCATGTCAGAAATAACCTGCTCGGATTTTCCCTGGGAGAAATTTTGAAAGCCAACGGAAAAAAGGTAATCAGGGTTAATCTTATCAACGACCGCGGGATACATATTTGCAAGTCGATGCTTGCCTGGATGAAATGGGGGGAAGGCGAAACCCCCGAAAAAAGTCAACTCAAAGGAGACCAACTCGTTGGGAAATATTATGTACTATTCGACAAAAAACACAAAGAACAAATAGCAGATCTGGTACACCGGGGTTTTACTGATGATGATGCATATGCCAATGCACCCGTAATGAAGGAAGCAAAAGAGTTGCTTTCAAAATGGGAAAATGCCGACGAAGAGACACTCGAAATTTGGCACACCATGAATAACTGGGCATACCAGGGTTTTGAAACAACTTACAAAAGGCTGGGTGTGGCATTTGATGAAGTCAATTATGAATCGAAGGTGTATCTTGACGGCAAAAGACTTGTTCTGGAAGGTTTGGACCAGGGAATATTTTACAGAAAAGAGGATAGTTCGGTTTGGGCTGATTTGAAATCGGAAGGACTCGATGAAAAACTACTTTTGAGAAGTGACGGAACATCCGTTTATATCACCCAGGATATTGGCACAGCTGAAAGAAGATATGAAGCATACAGCCCCGAAAAAATGATTTATGTAGTCGGAAACGAGCAGATCTACCACTTCGATGTTCTTAAAAATATCCTTAAAAAACTCGGTAGAAAATGGGCCGATAACATTGTTCATCTTTCATACGGAATGGTTGAATTGCCCCATGGGAGAATGAAATCCCGTGAAGGGACGGTAGTTGATGCCGACGATCTGATGGATGAAATGTACAATACGGCTAAAATGACAACTGAAGAATTGGGTAAAACTGAAGGTTTTTCAAAGGAAGAATCGGTTCAACTATATGAAATGCTTGGTCAGGGTGCACTTAAATACTACATGCTGAAAGTTGATCCTAAGAAAAACATGCTGTTCAACCCCGAGGAATCAATAGATTTTAACGGCAATACCGGACCTTTTATTCAATATACCCATGCAAGGATACAATCCATTTTGCGAAAATCAGAACAATCTCCTCAAAACCTGGTTGCAGAAATCGATTACGATTCGATTAACATTCTGCCTGTTGAAA
The DNA here is from genome assembly GCA_020438135.1 of Bacteroidales bacterium. Taxonomy (GTDB): domain Bacteria; phylum Bacteroidota; class Bacteroidia; order Bacteroidales; family JAADJA01; genus JAADJA01. The sequence continues at coordinate 11,965 of JAGQVF010000212.1, forward strand.
AGGAGCTACTGATCCATCTTGCCGGTTTTCCGGAAGTGTTACAAAATGCAGGAGACCAATACAGTCCGGCCACACTTGCCAATTACATCTATGAGTTGGCCAAACTATTCAATCATTATTACCAGGATACGCCCATCCTGAAGAGAATCGATGAAAAAACTGCTACTTTCAGGGTTTTACTAAGTTGGTTTACTGGCAATGTAATCCGCAACGGTATGGCTTTGTTAGGAATCAAGGTACCGCAAAAAATGTAATTCCTTAGTGACTGTCGGAGATCAGTCTTTTATCATGACAAATATCGTATTCAGGCTGTAGGGTGGCATGATCAATATTAAATTCAGTATGTAAAGTAGTTTTGATATTTTCGAGAATTTGATTTACCTCTGCCAATTTCAGATTACTTTCAAAATCAATATGGGCCTCAAAATGAATTTGCTCATCATTGAGTTGCCAAATATGCACATGATGGATGTTTTTAACCTCCGGCAGAACAGTGATCCTTGCTGATATCTGCTCCACAGCAATCCCCTCAGGTGTAAACAACATCAACACCTTTAGGCTATCGATCAATAAATTCCATGTACTATAAATAATGTATACAGCAATCAGCAGAGTTAAGGCGGCATCAATCCAGTACACCTGAAAATAATAAATCAAAACCCCACCCAGTAAAACCGCTACCGACGTAAGCATATCAGAAAACAGATGGATATAGGCCGACTGAATGTTCATACTACCTGTTTTTTCATCATGCAGTATCCAGACACTTATTCCGTTGAGGATAATGCTAAAAAACGCAAGAGAAATAACCCAAACTGATTTAATTTCCTGAGGTTCTTTGAACCGCTGGTAAGCTTCAATAGACAAATAAACAGCAATTACGATCAAAACGGAAGCATTTACAAAAGCTGCAATGATCTCTGCTCTTTTATAGCCGAAGGTTCTTTTAACATTTTGTTCTTTTAAAGATAGTACAGAAGCAATGTAGGAAATAACCAGGGCAAGAACATCACTGAAATTGTGCAATGCATCGGATAATAAAGCCATACTTCCTGATATAAATCCTCCCACAACCTGTCCCGCTGTGATCAGTAGATTCAGGAAGATGCTAATGGCAAGTTTTTTTCCCCTTAAAGAATGATTATGTTGATGCAAACCTGAAAAGTTTCTTCATTTTCCCGAAAAAAGTACTCAAATAAAATGTTAAATCACAAACTGATTTAATAATAAATAAACAAATCACATAAACATAGTGTTTACTATGACAAGATGAAAAGGTTAATAAAACCGGGGAAAAAATGGAAAAAAAGATGACTTTTTTGGTAACTTTTTTGCATAATTTTGTCTATAAAAGAGATAGAGTCAAAAACCCGGCGAATTAATTGATTTTATTTAGTCTTTATAAATACGAAATTTATAATTCATACTGATATTCAAACAAATAACAAAAACTTTATGCGATGAAAAAACTTTTATCTATTTCAGGTATGATATTTTTCCTGATAATTGGAAGTATATCATTAAATGCGCAATCTCTTACAGTTCCCCCAGGCACATTGGTTATTGGACCGGTTCTTATCGGCCAATCATCTGCTGACGGAGCTCACTCTTTTACTGTAACAGGCAGCGGTTATTCAGCCAATGCCGAGTTATATGCTGACTCTTACGATAGCAGATTTACCATATCTCTTACCGGAACTTCCGGTTCGTATGGAGAATCTTTAATTTACAATGCCGATGGCTCTGGCAATGTTAATCAAACAATTTACGTTAAATACACACCTACAACGATTGGCTTCGTTGATCTTCCCGGCCCCCCACCCTATATGGGTGTAGAATTGTGGGATCTGCAATCTGCAACCTGGCAATATAAAGAAGTCAGGGGTATTGGATTGGGACCTGAAATTCTCATGCAGGGTCGTGAACAATCACCTGATACCTGGCTTGAGATCGTTAGTGGATCTACTACACCGGCAGTAAATCAGGGAACCGATTTCGGAGATGCTCTTGCAAGTATCGAAACTGTTGACAGAACCTACCAGATAACAAATACAAAGACCGGTGGTTATGCAGGAAATCTTGTTCTTGATGAATATGCTGCAAGCCAATATGTTCAGATATCCGGTGCCAATGCAGATCAATTCTCGGTGCAAACAGAACCAATTTCACCTGTAGCTCCAAATAGTGGCACCACAACTTACACCATCAGGTTTGAACCTACCTCAGCAGGTGTAAAAACTGCTACTGTTACGATCGGTAACAATGATCCCAATGAAGATCCTTACACTTTTTCAATACAGGGTGAAGGAACCATTGTTTTACCTGATGCACCCACCGCCAATGCTGCTACCAACATCGATAACAATAATTTCTGGGCCAACTGGACGGTAGGCGGAGGAGGAATTACACAGGGATATTACCTGGATGTTGCTACCGACATGAGCTTCACAAGTTTCGTTTCAGGATATAACAACAAAGATGTTGGGCTTGTTACAACATACAACGTTACCGGCCTTGATCCGAATACTGATTATTATTTCAGAGTAAGGGCGTATAATGCCGGTGGAACAAGTGCCAGTTCCAACACACAATCACTAACAACAGCTCCGGCTGTTCCTGTAACGCAACCTGCCACAAACATCGGCACCAATAGTTTTTATGCCAATTGGTTATATGTTGCAGGTGCCACAAGTTATAAACTCGATGTAAATACCCAAAGTAATTTTGGCGGCACTATCATTCTCTCAAATGAAGATGTAACAAATGAATACAGGTTTATTACCGGATTAACAGGTGGTACTACTTACTATTACAGGGTTCGTTCTTACAACGGCAATTCCAGTGAAAACTCATCCGTTGTTTCTGTAAAAACAATATGTAATGCACCGGTAGCAACTGCTGCAACAGGTGTTACGCAGGATGAATTTACAGCAAATTGGAATGCACCGGCAGGTGGAGCCCCCGATTTCTATAAACTTGACGTTTCGATCTCGAATACTTTTAACTCTTTCGTTTTTGGTTATGAAAACTTAACAGTTTACGGTACATCCGAGGTTGTAACCGGTCTGGATCCGAACACTGTTTACTATTACAGGGTTCGTGCTGTAAATGTAAGTGGCAACAGCGCTTATTCCAATACCATCAACACCACAACCTTTGCCGGTGGTTCAACTACCTGGACAGGTGCCGTTTCATCCAACTGGTTCATCAACGGAAACTGGACTGATGGTGTTCCTTATTCAACCACAAATGTTACGATCGCCGCTGCCGGAATTCAACCGATTCTCACCAGCAATGCTGCTTGTAATAACCTCACACTTGATCCGCTTTCAGAATTTACTGTTGCAAATGGAACAACGCTTACCGTTAACGGTAATTTCCTTATGCAGGCCAGTAGTTCAGGACAGGCATCACTGGTCGAATATGGCGGACTCAATGTAACAGGAACACAGAAGGTACGTCAGTATTTGACTGAAAACCGCTGGCATTTTGTTTCATCTCCGGTTGATGGAGCTGTTAGCAATGTTTTCAATGACATTTACCTCAAATATTACGATGAGCCGAACTCAGAATGGGTATATATCGTAGATCTTGGAGTTTCGCTGCCGGCCGGTGTAGGTTATGAAGCCTGGAGCGATGATGCTTTTAACGGAAATACATTTGTTCTGTACCAGGGTGGAGACCTGAATTCAGGTTCAGTAGGTCTTCCCGTATCAAATAGCGGTGATGGTTGGAACCTCGTAGGTAACCCCTACCCATCGTCAATTGATTGGGATAATGCCGGTTGGACAAAAACCAATATCGACGGTTCTGTTTACGTTTGGGACGGTGTACAATATTTAACCTGGAATGGTTCGGTAGGTGCGCTTGCTAACGGTGTAATTCCAGCTATGCAATCTTTCTTCGTAAAAGCCAATGCTGCATCGCCAGACCTGCAAGTCGACAATGCAGCCAGGGTGCACGGCCCGGATGCTTACAAGGGCGGAGGAGTTAATAACCTCATCGAAGTTTCAATTATTGGTAATGGCTACAGCGATGTGACCTATGTTAATTTCAACGAAAATGCCACTGCCGGTTTCGATTCTCAATTCGATAGTTATAAGTTGTTTGGAATTGAAGAAGCACCACAGATCTATAGCGTACTTGATGACGAAATACTTTCGGTGAATGTGATGGATGAGTTTAATCCGGGAATGGTTATTCCTCTTGGAATAAAAACCCCTGCAAACGGAAGCCAGCAATATACTATTAAGGTTTCGAACCTGACTAGTTTTGACACGCCAATCAATGTTTATATTGAAGATCTCTACACAGGTGATTTTATTCAACTTGATGATTTTAATGAGTACACCTTCAGCAGTGACAAAGCTGATCCGGCCGATCGTTTTGCATTACATTTCATGACCGCGACCACAGGTATTGATGACATCAATAGCGGTGATTTATATGTATATGCCAACGAAAGAAGTGTATACATCAATAACGATCCGAACAACCTGAAAACAGGAACTGTTTCGGTATTTAATATCTCCGGACAGGAAGTTATGCACACCGAACTGCAGCCTGTTGCAATCAACAAATTCGATCTGCAGGTTGAACCCGGATATTATGTCGTGAAGGTATTGACAAACAATACCCTGACAACGCAAAAAGTTTTCATCAAATAAAGTTTACAACTACCCAGTAGTAAAAGGCATCCCGATGTTTGGGATGCCTTTTTTAATTCAAAAAGACAAATTGCATTTCAACTCACCTCTTGAAATGCTAAAATCTCCTACCTACACTCTTTCGCAAGTGCAGGTAACAATTATATGATACCTGACTAAGCTAAAAACCCCAGTGGCCGATGCGTCATCGTCCTGCTGACATATAACTGCCTGGTTAACAGATTGCTGCTTTATAAACTATCTCCATGTGTAAGAAATGTAGACATAATGTAAATCCTTCTGACTAAAAGTCAACAAAATTGTCTCAGGAAAATTTGAGAATTGTGATGGAAAACAATATAGAAATTACATGCGATAAAATATCGCCCTACGGAGCACCCATTAGATTTTTGAAGATTTTTTTTGGTAACATAGGACCCTGCCATGGCAAAAATCAAATTAAAAACGTGAACCGGCGTGCCGGAGGTGCGCAATAAAGTTTAAAATTAGAATCAAAATTGGGATATCATCAAAAACAATATTGGTCTTTACAATTAAACCATAGAAAATCATAATCCAATTCATTGTGCACCTACGGCGCACCTTATAGACCTATTATGATTTTTTCTACCAACATTCAGCCCCGCTGGGGCAAATAGC
>JAGQVF010000213.1:0-5371 GCA_020438135.1 Bacteroidales bacterium
TACGGGCCATATTTGCAACACGTTAGCAACCGAAAGAAAATTTTGTGAAAATAAACCTTGACCATATACCAATAATTGGTATTTTTGTAGAAAAATATTTTTCATATGGCAAAGAACACATCAATATTACTTGGAAATTATTTTGAAAATTTCATTAAAGAAAAGATTAAATCCGGACAATTTTCCTCTGCAAGTGAAGTGGTTAGAGCAGCTTTGAGGATGTTTGAACATGAAGAAACTAAAAAGGACGAACTGATAAAAGAACTAAAAAAAGGAGAGAAATCAGGATTCATTACTGATTTCGACCGTAATAAATTCTTGAAAAACATTCATGAAAAACATATGACTGAATAATGAAATATCGAATCAGTCATTTAGCAAGCCAGGATCTGGAAAATATTTGGCTTTACACATTTGAGAATTGGTCAGCAGAACAAGCTGACAGATATTTCAATTTAATCTTGGATGAAATCGAATATATTTCAAGTAAACCTGACTCTGGAAATGATTTCAGTCATATTAGAAAAGGATATTTTCGAACAAGAATAAAATCACATTTCATTTTCTACAAAATTGACAAGAAAAAGAAACTGGTTGAAATAATAAGGATATTTCATCAGAGAATGGATATTGAAAATAGATTGACTTAAAAAAACGGCAGTTGCTAAAAGCGGCTCATATTGCATGCCTTGCAGTTTGTCTTTATGGAAATGAAACGTAAACATGAAAATATTGAAAATCAAGGAGCAGATTACAAACAAGTCGGAACGCAACATAGCCGCAGGCCGTTGAACCACATCCCCTCGCAGAACATATCCGGCTTATAGCTCTTCATGAAAAAGAATAGTAAATTTGAGCATACAAATCAAATTTAACAATGCTGTATAAAAACCTGAATGGAGATAAAAATAGTTCTAATGAATAAAGGGCAGGTCGTATATTCGATAGTCGGGAAAGGAAAGCCTGTTTTATTTCTCCACGGTGGGCACTCCAGTTGCAAAGAGAGTTTGTTTCACAAAGGTTTTGATCCAACTAAATTTCAGCTTATCACACTTTACGACCCGGATATGGAAATACTCCTTCTGGCGTAATGCATCACATGTTGTTGTATAAAAGGTGTGTGAGATCATATACGATTCTAACCCCCTGTAGCATCCCGTTTCCTGACTGAAGAGAAAATCAAAAAGCCCGGCAACAACCGGGCTTTTTCGGATATTAATTGCGAAGATGCAATAACAGTAATCTTATTATTTATGGGTTTTTCTGATACACCCTAACATAATCGACCTCCATTGTTTGCGGGAAGATGGCATCGTTCACCGGTCCGCCAAACGAACCGCCCACTGCCACATTCAGCAGGATGAAAAACGGTGCATCGAAGGGCCAGGTTTCCGAATTGTATACATCGGGCTGATACACATAAAATTCGTTGTAATCTACCATAAACCTGATTTTTTCCGCATCCCACTCAACACTGTAGATATGAAATTCATCTTCCACATTGTTGACAATGGTGGTGGCATGGTTCACCGTTCCGCCATAACTCGACAGCGAATGAATTGCGCCATGGATAATATCGGGGTTAGCGCCCTGGTATTCCATTATGTCGACCTCACCGCAATCGGGCCAGCCGATGGTTCCGAAGCTGTCGCCGAGCATCCAGTTGGCGGGCCAGATGCCTTCACCGCCCGGCAATTTGGTGCGGATATCCACACGGCCGTATTGGAAAGAGAACTTGCCTTCCGTTTTAATCCTTCCCGAGGTGTAATTCTGACCTCCGAAACTTTCGAGCTTTGCAGTGATCTTCAACACACCGTTCTCAACCTTCACATTTTGCGGCGAATCGGTATAATACTGCAATTCGGCATTTCCCCAGCCATTGGTCCCGGTACCGATGTCAAAAGTTCATTTATCGGGCGCAGGGGCGCCGTCCATATTAAATTCGTCCTGCCATATCAATTCATACTGTTCCGAAACAGCCCCGGTATTTTCGTTCCAGTAGTCGTTTTTATCTTTATTATCGGTTTGCCCATTGAGGTTGAAATCGCTGCGCAGGTAGCCGTTTTCGCCCACTTCCATATCCCAGAAGCCGGTCTTATCCAGTTCGTTGATCTGGTTATCACCGTTGGCATTTCCGGCAAACATTCCCCACGTGTTGCCACCCAGATTTTTGAGATTTCCACCGAAAGCTTTACCGCTGCCGGTCGTAAAATTGTAGGTGAAATTGTTGTTTACCCTTTGAAGGCCGTGGGCTGAAAGCACCTGAAGGTGATTACGGTGCCAGATTTTAACAAATAAACTATCGTACAGATTGAAGTCGAGCGGCAGTTTGCTGCTACCATCCAGATCGACTATTTTCCCATTACGAAGAAGGAAAGCTGCTCTTCTTTCAACCATTGTTTCGCTGCTAACCAGTCCGGCTGAGGGGGCATCGTGCATATCAACCAGCACCCAATCCACAACATTGGTGTTCGGAAGAGATACTACGTTTTCGGTGCCGTCGTAATCCCAGGGGGCATCGTTATAAGGTTGTGCAAGCGGTAACAACGACGGATTCAGTTTTGCAAACATGTTTAATCCGTTATAGGGTCCTTCAAGAATAACCGTGATGTCCAGCGCACTCGAACCTGTATAGAAATAGATATTATCAAGGTAAACGGTTCCGAGCGGTGATTTTACAAAAATATACTGGGCCATGTTTCCTGTGATGTTCAGGTTGGTGAAATCGGTTAATGGAATGTCGTAAGATATCCAGGTTTCCGTTTCGGGAGTAGCAAATACCAGTTCATGTTCACTATCGTCGCCGCCGCCGAAAACTCCATCAGGACCAAAATCGACAAGTTTCACATTGAAGTTGTTGGCATCGGGGGTCCACATGTCGAGGTGGAGGTGTGTCATGCCTGACACATCCAGCAGATTATCGCCCACGGTTTCCACTCCGAAAAAGTTTACGGAAGTATATTTTTTGGTGGCATTGCCTTCAATCAATACTTCCTCATATCCTGCATCCGACCAGGGGGTTAACCAGGTATCCACAGGCACATCCGAATAGGCATCACTGAAAAGTGAAATCACATTGATGGATGCAAGCGTTGGTGTCGGAGCGGCTGTTGTCGGTTCCGGCGGGGGAGGAGCCACATATCCTTCAGGAACTATGATGTTATCGAAATAGATGATGTTGTCCTGTGTCCTTGCAGCAAAATCAGGAATGATGATCAAACGGTGAAAGGTGTTCCCGATGACGCCTGAAAAATCGAAGGTTAGTTGCTCCCATTGATTGGTAACGGTATTGGGTATCTGAATCTCAATAGACGAACCCATCCCTTCAAATTTGATGGCTACGTTGCTGATCACCGGTTTATACACCATGATCTTTACAGTAGAGTTGAAACTGTTAAATGTAAATTCACCGTTCTCATCGGTAAACGTAAGGGCATAGGGTGCTCCGTTTTGACGGGCAGTGAATTTGGCAACCTTACCGCCGGTGTTGATACCGCCTCCCACTGGATTGTTGATAATCTCAAGAGGCGGGTTGTCGTCGTTTTCGCTCACCGTCCAGTCCCAGTTCGAACCAACCCCGTTAAACACCTCAAAATTGATTGTCCGTGGAGGAAATACAATTTCGGAATAATAATACACATTGTCGATAAATAAAGTTCCCAGAGGGGCTTTTACAAAGATCAACTGTGCGAGATGACTTCTGCTGGTCAGCCCGGTAAAATCCGACAGTGGGATGTCGTATGATATCCAGTTTCCTGATGCGGGTGCTGCAAAAGTGAGCTCATGTTCCGAATCGTCGCCACCGCCAAACGCTCCGTCTGCTCCCCAGTCGACAAGTTTTATCTTAAAGTCGTTGGCATCCGGTGTCCACATATCCAGATGAAAATGGGTCATATTGGATGCATCGATCAGGTTGGCTCCGGTAGTTTCAACTCCTACAAAATTTACTGCGGTGTACTTTTTTGTTGGATTTCCTGCAATTAGGACATCCTCAAGGTTTCCATCCGACCAAACAGTCAGCCATGTATCCACCGGCACATCGGTATAAGCATCGCTGAACATCGAAATAACATCCCCCGGTTCCTGTGTAGGTGTCGGTGCTGCCACATCGGGTTCAGTTGCTGCTGATGAAGAATAAAAATAGACATTGTCTACATACAAAGTGCCCAGGTTTGGTTTCGATAAAATGTACTGGGCCATGTTGCCTGTAATGTTCAGGTTGGTGAAGCTCGATAGGGGAATATCGTATGAAAGCCACGTTTCGGAAGCCGGGGCCGGGTAAACGATCTCATGTTCGGTATCATCCCCTCCGCCATATAAACCATCCGCACCGAAATCGACCAGCTTTACTTTAAAATCGTTGTTATCAGGCGACCAGATATCAATATGAAAATGAGTCATTCCCGAAACATCGAGGAGGTTAGCTCCTGTTGTTTCAATGCCGATAAAATTCATGGATGAATATTTTTTGGTTGGATTGCCGGCGATCATCACATCTTCCAGTACACCCTGCGACCAAACAGTGAGCCATGTATCGACAGGGACATCTGAATAAGCATCGCTGAACATCGAGATCACATCACCAGGGGCCTGGGTAGGAGTGGGTGCTGCAACGGTCGGCTCAGGAAGCGGCCCACCTGTTACACCATCGGGTACCTCGATATTATCAAAGTAAATGATGTTTTCCTGGGCTCTTGCATTAAAGTCGGGAATGATCACGATACGGCTGTAAGTGTTTCCGATCGATCCCGAAAAATCAAAGGTGACCTCTTCCCACTGGTTGGTTACGGTGTTGGGTACCTGGATCTCAATCGGTGCGCTGACTCCTTCAAATTTTACAGCAATGTTGCTGATCACAGGTTTGTAAACCATGATCGACACAGTTGAATTGGAAGCATCGAATGTGAATTCACCGTCATCATCCGTAAAACATAGTGCCCATGGATTTCCGGTAACCCTTGCGGTAAATTTAGCCACTTGCGGGCTGGTATTGATGCCGCCGCTTACCGGGTTGGAAATGAACTCAAGCGGTGGATTGTCATCGTTTTCCGCCATTACCCAGTTCCAGTCGGCACCCACACCGGCAGGTTCAAAATCGATGGTATGTGTGCTTTGAGCGAAACTGCCGGTTGCCAAGAACATCAGCAGTCCTAGTAAAACGTTTCTCATAATTGATGTTTTTTTAAATGAAACTTTGTTTTGTTGATCGCTGTTATTTTTTAGTTGTTTGAACATTACAATGATCATTTTTTAATGATTTTAAATCGTTGCGATATGTTGTTTTTATCCACTACTTCAAATATGTATATCCCTGATTGAAGCATTGCCATGTTGTAGCTATTGTGGCCGCTGGTTACCGAAAACTGATCCA
>JAGQVF010000213.1:5508-7061 GCA_020438135.1 Bacteroidales bacterium
TAAGTGTTGGGATTATCGGCGTTGTTGTGCTCCCCCTGACCGGGATAGGAGTAGGTATAATAAAAATAGATCAGGCTTCCCTCTTCTGCAGTGATCTGGTAAGGGACATTGGGCGTTACATAATATCCCGGGAGGTTGGTGGAATTTGTGCCATAGTACAAAATACAGGTCGGGACGCCCATACCGGGTATTGTCGGGATGAAAGTGATGGTGGGATTTTCATCGTCGGGTGAAAAAACATAATCGAATTCACCGTTCGTGGATGTGCCGTAACATGGCGGTGCCGGAGTAAAGATGAGGTGCACCGGCTGGGAAATGGTGGAGCTTTCATCGTTATCGGTTGCCATGGCCGTAATATCATATTCGCCTTCAAAAGCTGTCCAGGTGATGCTGAAGGGCTCATTTGAAACTGTACCTATCAGTTCATTGTCGGCGTAAAAGGCAACTTCATCAATGGTTCCGTTCATATCGTAAGACTCTGCATAAATTGTAATTTCGGTTCCTTCGATAAATGAAGCATTGTTTTCCGGCGATGAAATTGAAACAAAAGGGGCAAGGTTAGCTGTTTCGCTAACAATTACGTACATCTCATCATTATCGGAATGATCTCCGTTACTCACATGCAGGTTTACCAGGTAATAGCCCTCGGTCAGAGAAGATATTACGGGCTCAGCTACCTGATCATCCGAAAAAACTATTTCCGAAGGTCCGAAGACCTGTGTCCATTGGTAAAACAAGGGAGCATTCCCGGGATCATAGCTTCCGGTCCCATCCAGGTTGGTGGAATTGCCCGGCAGAACCACAACGATGTTTTCGCCAGCATCTGCTACGGGTTGATCATAAGGTAGAGGTGAAGACCAGGTGAAATTCATTTCACCCAGATTGAACTCACCGGCTGTAAAATGGAGTTTCAGCACGTGTTCGCCATAGCTTAATGGAATGTCGTTTACGGTTTTGGTGGCCCAGTTGTCCCAGTCGCCTGTAGAATTAACCGTTATCAAATCACTAATCGGATCGCCATCCAGTTCAAGATGAAACGGGCCGCCACCATTGTCGTTATCGGATGCATACCTGAAAATGAGAGAATATAATCCCGGATCCTGCACGAAAACAGAATATTCGAGCCATTCGCCTGAGGCGATCCATCCAACAACGGCTCCCTCTTCGGGATGATCAACCGCATCCACATATTCATTCTGACGGAAACCGCCTTCGTTCACCACGGAAGCATCGCTATAGGAAATCCCCTGTCCTTTTCCACCTTCAAATTTATCATACAATCCTGCCTGTATCGTTCCCGGAAGGGTGAAACCGGGATAAGACCAGGGCAACTGACGACCCACCATTACCGAAGCAATGTTGGTGATGTTAAAATCTTCACCTGCATAGATCCGGCAATAGAATCCGTGAATACCGGCACCCAGGTTGGTTGAGGTAAATGAATAGGGAGCTTCTGTAACTTCTCCAAGGAAATCCTCACCATCATAAAAAGCGACTTTTGTAGGTGTGCCTCCGCTGATCGTTGTGGTCAGGGTAACGCTTCCATTGGCAAA
>JAGQVF010000213.1:7072-7196 GCA_020438135.1 Bacteroidales bacterium
TAATTGCTCGTTAATACCCCGGTTAGTGCAATGTCTTTACTGCTGGCCATTTGATGGGCCGGAACATCCAGGGTGGTACCATCAGAATAGGTAACAGTAATCAAACTGTTTGTGTAATTGTGCG
>JAGQVF010000214.1:0-5273 GCA_020438135.1 Bacteroidales bacterium
CATCACGGATTGAAAATCTGTTCAAACAAAAAATATTTCCCCCCTCCATTGAAAAGACCATAAAAAGCCGCCAAATTAACGTCATAGATTTCCATCAAAACGACTGCCCGTTCCAAATAGATTTTACCACGAATTCATTGTTGTTTAAACCACTGATAATCGACAGGCAGGTTTACGGGATAGCTGGAGCAGCCGCGAACAACAACTCGGTATGGGTTCAGGAAAAGGGTTCGTTTTTCAGCGATATTGTCGACGACCTGACACTTGCCATTTCAAAGATAAAACACAGCTACGATCTGAGTCGTTTGTTTGAAGACGCACCGGAAGGTTATGTGATGCTTGATAATAAACTCCACATTCTCGCAGTTAATCCTGCCTTTTGTGAAATTATCGGTATTGATGAATCGGAGGTAATTGGCATAAACGGCATTCAACTGGCCCGCAAACTTTTTACGGGTAAAGCGTTAAAAACCATATTGCTGGCTGCGAAACAACTTCTGAAAGGCGGTAGTGATCTCCCCTTTGAAGTAAATCATGGGGATAAAGTTCTTTCCGTTTCAACCAATTTCAGAAAACTCTCGCAGGCCAGGATAACAGTTGTAAGAGATGTTACAGCCCTCAAAAAAATCGAACAGGGCATCCGGAATAACGAAGATAAATTCCGGAACCTCGTAAATGCTTTGCGCGATTCAGTATTTATCCTTCAGGATGGTGTTATCAAATTCGTAAATCAAACCCTGTGCAAAGTTTCAGGCTACAGCGAACAGGAATTGATCGGGGCCAATTTCACACTGTTCGTTGCTCCCGAAGAAATTGAAAAAGTGGTCACATTCCATGCCAGCAGAGTGTTGGGAAAAGATGCCCCCACAACATATGAATCGGTAGCAATTACCAGGTCAGGAAAAAGGATCCCTGTTGAAACAACCATCATTCCGGTGGAGTATGGTAACAAACCCGCATGGCAGGTAGTGTTGCAGGATATTTCGGATTATAAAAATGCCATATCGAAATTAATGGAGAGTGAATCGAGATTCCGATTCCTAACCCAGTCAACGTTTGAAGGCATCGTTTCCCATATAAACGGCATCATTCAGGATTGCAACGAGTCATTCCTCCGCATAACAGGATATTCCAGAGAAGAAACCATCGGGGCCAATATTTTCGACTATATTCCCCGCGAAGACGACCGCAAAAACATTCTGACAAAGTTCTCACAAAACTATGTCGAGCCCTATATGATCCATGCTTTAAAAAAGGACGGTACCATCATGATGGCCGAAATTGAAGGCAAAAAAGTGGAATTCAGGGGTCAGGAAATGCGTATCGTGGCGGTGCGCGACATTACAGAACGATTTATTCTACAGGAAAAGGTCAAAGAAAGTACCCGAAAACTGGAAACACTACTTGGAAATCTTCCAGGTATGGCTTACACCTGTCATCATTCACCCTTATGGGATATGACCTACCTGAGCGCCGGTTGTTTCGATCTGCTCGAGTATAAGCCCGAAGAGATTATGCATGGACAGCCCGTTTCATATGGCAACCTCATCCACCCCGAGGATGCGGATTTTGCGTGGAAGAGTGTTCAGAAGGCAGTTGGTTTAAACAAACCTTTCCAAATTGAATACCGCGTTAAAACTAAATCTGGCAAAGAAAAATGGGTTTGGGAAAAAGGAAAACTTGTTATGATTGATGAGCAGCCCTTCATCGAAGGTTTTATAATCGACATCAGCAAGCGTAAACAGGCTGAAAAAATGCTCAGCAACAGCAACCATGACTTAAAAAAGGCCCAGGAACTGGGTCAAATGGGCAGTTGGTCGATCAACCTTAAAACAAAAAAGGTTTCGGCATCTGATCAGGCATACGCAATTTACGGGTTTGACAAGCGGCCCGAAATCACCTGGGCGGATATTAAAACCATTCCACTGCCCCAATACCGCCAAATACTTGATACTTCCCTCCAAAATCTCATCCACAACAACAACCCCTACGACGTTGAATTTAAGATCAAAAACAAAAAAAGCGGACTGATCCACGATATTCATTCCATAGCTGAATACGATCCGGGAACTGAAACCGTATCGGGAATCATTCAGGATATTACTCATAAAAAACAGGCTGAAGAAAAGCTTAATCAAACCCTGACAGAGCTCAGATACGGCCAGAAACTGGCCGGCCTTGGCAGTTGGGGTATCGATCTGAACAAAAATATAGTTACCACATCGGAGCAAACCCGGCTGATGTATGGTTTCGACCCATGTAAAAAAATAACCCCCGAAATGGTGCAGCAGATTCATCAGCCCGAATACAGGCAGCATCTCGAAAAGGCACTTCTAAATCTCATACAGGGCAAAACCGGTTACGACGAAACCTTCGAGCTAAAGAACCGGCAAACAGGCGAAATATTAACGGTCAGGTCAATTGCCGAATACAATCCACAAACCAACCGTATTACGGGTGTTATCCAAAATATAACCAATATCACCAAGGCCGAAAAGGAGATCAAGACCATGGCTACAAATTTGAGCCATATCTTCAATGTAACCCACGACACTATCTGCATCCTCGATTTCAACAGCAGGATCATCGACATTAACCAGACCTTTATCGATCGCATGGAATATTCCCGTAAAGAGCTGTTGGGTCAGCCAATTCAGATCATCGATCCCTGGGCCACACAAGAGGTGGTTGATAATTTGATTGCGGATCTCAGAAAGCAAAGGTCATTGCAAACTTTCGAATCCAATCATGTTACCAAATCGGGCCGTACATTCCCAGTTGAGATCCATTCAAAGATCATCAACTACAACGGAGAAGAAGCCATTCTGAGCACTTCAAGAGATATTTCCGAACGAAAAAAAGCCGAAAAGACCCTTAAAGAATATAAAGAACAATTAGAACAAACGGTGAAGTTAAGAACTGAGGCATTGCAGCTCTCTAATAAAGAAATGGAGGCATTCATCTATTCGGTTTCGCACGATCTGAGAGCTCCTCTTCGTGCCATCAACGGATATACCGGGATGTTCCAGGAACGCTACAAAAACAAGATCGACGAAGACGGCAATCGACTGCTTAACCTCGTCAGGAGCAATTCAAACCAAATGGCCTTGCTTATCACCGAATTGCTCAACCTTTCGCGCATGGCAAGAGCCCAGCTCAGGTACGTCGAAATCGACATGGAAAAACTGTTCCGTGATGTTTATCTCGAAATCACCTCACCTGCCGAACAAAATCAGTTCGAGTTTGTGCTCCACCGGCTACCCCGGATACCCGGCGATGTTATTTACATCAAACAACTCATTGCCAATCTCCTCGGCAATTCCGTGAAATACAGCGCCAAATCCGAAAACAAGAAGATCGAAGTCGGTGTGGCTGAAAGTTCTCCCGATGCAGTCACCTATTTTGTAAAAGATCAGGGTGCCGGGTTTAATCCAGCATACAAAAACAAACTATTCGAAATTTTTCAACGTTTACATTCCGACAGCGAATTTTCGGGGACCGGAGTGGGACTTGCCATTGCCAGCCGGATTATCAATAAGCACAACGGAAAAATCTGGGGCGAAGGCGAAAAAGAGAAAGGAGCAACCTTCTTTTTTACTCTTCCCCGAAATCAAAACAATAACGGATTGATCGAAAAATAATCAATGAAACAATTTACACTTATATGTCTGTTGCTTTCGGTGGTACTTTTTTCCCGTGCCGATTTCAAATATGCTCCGGGGTATATCATCACCCCCGATAACGACACGGTTTACGGTTCGGTTAGGATCACCGTCGATCACGACGACCAACTCCTTCCCGCCGACATTCAGAACAGGATGATTTTTGTCAGCCGGACCGGCACACGAACCACCTACCTCCCCGGCAGCATCAGCTATTTCCATTTTTTCTACAATTTCCAGAACATTACCTATGCTTCTGTTCCGTTTTTCAACGGACAACTCTTTATGCAAAAAATCTCCGAAAAAGGATACGTCAATCTGTACCGCTATTTCCATGGCAACCGAAACGGCATATCAAACACCTACGAACTGGCCGAATATGCCTACCAAACCGACTTTCCCGACAACAACTTTTTTTACCTCGTTAAACCTACCGGCGAATTTTTGTTTCTCGGCAAACACACACCCCGGGGCAGGGTCAGCTCATTCTTCAGCGATGATCCCCAACTAAAACGAAAAATCGAATCGAGGCGCTACACTTACACCGACGTTTACCGGATGGTAAGAGAATACAACCGGTTCAGGGAGGAACAGTAGAATAGTACTGAATTTCATTACCCCGATATTATTTGTCACCACACGCCAAGGGCACTTTTTTTGATACCCCAACCACCTATCTATTCATAAATTCGTGGCATCCAAACCCTAAAAAGAGAAAACGACCTCCTCCACAAATACAACCAGGTACTAAAAGCCACCAGTAACAACTAACCTGCTCCATGCTCCACGCTCAATAATAAAATTCATATCTTTGTCGCTGCCAAACAATTAAGCAGCTCACATGAAAATATTGCTCATCAGTGGGATCATTCTGTCTACCCTTTTCTCCGGAATTATATTTTTCAGGAAAAAAGATAAATCGTTATCGGATAAGATCCTTGGAGTCTGGCTCATCTTCCTGGCCTTAAACTACCTGCGAAGCTACCTGATCTTCGAAAAAGAGATTATGTTTTTACTGGGATTCGGGTACACCATGCCCGCCCTCGATGCACCGTTTTTCTTCCTGTATATCCTCACCCTCACCACCGGGCAAAATAAATTCAAAGCCCGCTGGTTATGGCATCTCACGCCTTTTTTGCTCTATAACTTCTACCTTTTCTTTTTCCTTTATATCAAGTCTCCGGCAGAACGCTTAGCATTTTTTCAGGATACCACATTTTTCTCCCGTCCGCTGCTCTTCCATTTTTTTGAATTTATTATGGTGCTGATCGTTCCGGTGTATGTAGCCTGGAGTTTCATTTACATCAAAAACCACCTGCGCAACATACGCAATCGTTTTTCTTGCAAGGACAAGATCGACCTCAACTGGGTGCGGTACCTGTTGATGAGTGTTTCCATCCTGTGGCTTATGATCATCATCACCAAAGCTGTTTCGGGATATTATAACACGCTGCGATACAACGATACGCTAATGATCATTCACTATTTCGAACTGATCATAGTGGTGGTGATCGGCTATTTCGGGTTTCACCAGGAGAAGTCGCTGTTTAGTTTCAGTGAAGTGAATGTGCCCGACAAAAACACGAAAAAATATGCATCCACCGGTTTGTC
>JAGQVF010000214.1:5341-6390 GCA_020438135.1 Bacteroidales bacterium
CCTTACCTGGTAAGCGATCTGAGCCTGCAAAAACTTTCGGAGATGACCAATATTCCACCGCATCACCTGTCGCAGGTGATCAACGAATTGCTTGATAAAAATTTCTATGAATTTGTGAACGGTTACCGCGTGGATGAGGTGAAACGACTGATCGAAAAAAACCAGGGTCAGAAATATACCTTGCTTTCGCTGGCACACGATAGCGGCTTCAATTCAAAATCGACTTTTAATAGTATTTTCAAAAAATACACCCGTTTAACGCCCCGCGAATACATGAATAAGGTCAGCGGTTAATCCTCATTCCTGCTTCTTTAAATTCACTCATATAAGACTGATATTCAAAAACTTTTATCGGCTTATCAATTGTTCTGATTCGTCCGAATTCATATTTATACCTCCTGATTTATAAGTTCGGACGACTGGCATTGGATCGAAAAATATTTTTGCCGCTCCAATTTAAATCAGATTTCATGAATCAAACAGAAAAACCAAAATGCCTGGTGGTGGACGATGATGTTACTTTCCAGGTTTACCTGAAAGTGCTGCTCGAAAAAAACGGATTCGAGGTAAAAAAAACCTCAGGTGCTGAGGAGGCGATACAAAGCCTGCATAAAAACAATTTCGATCTGATCATTTCGGATATAGAAATGCCCGGTATGGATGGGATTGAATTTATATCGGCCATTAAATCCAACAGCAAACTGAGCAAAATTCCGGTGATCTTTATTACCAATGTGAGCGATAACAAAATCATCAGCAAAGCTTTTAACCTGGGCGTGAACGGACTGATCCGAAAACCCTTTTTAAGTCTCTATATAAACCGGCTATACGAGCTGTTGACAACGAGGAAGGATGACCCGGTATGGTCGGACATAAACCACTATTATTAAAATTTTCATAGAAGGATGAATTGCTTGCGGGGCAAATCTGAAATAGGCAAACAAGTGTAAATAAGCGTAATTTGCCCAACACAGGCAATAATTTACCCAGTGTCCGGGTCTTCTGAAACATAGTTTATTGCGTTACAGTTGGTCCGGACTTTTTTATAA
>JAGQVF010000012.1:0-2475 GCA_020438135.1 Bacteroidales bacterium
AACATCGACGATCTGCTGATCATGCCGGTAGCACAAGCAAAGACAATGATTTTTGACAGGAAGTAAATTGATAAATGGGTAAATGGGTAAATGATTAGGCAACTTGTTAAGTAAGGTTGCCCTCGTTTCACACATCCCAAATTTTATTATTTTTGCCGGTTCGTTTTTTGGTGTAATTACTTAACTCTTATGGAGGTAACACGAATATTTGATTTAATCCCGCGTTACAAAAATACATTTAGTGACAAGGACGATGCCCTGGCCGGAAAAGAGGACGGCAAATGGATAAAACACAGCATCAACACCTACATCGAAACTGCTGACAACATCAGTTACGCATTTCTCAAACTGGGTGTTCAAAAGGGAGATAAAATTGCAACGATCACACAAAACAGGCCCGAATGGAATTTCCTCGATACGGCCATTCTGCAGGTGGGAGCCGTGCATGTGCCCATCTATCCAACCATCAGCGAATCGGATTATAAATACATTCTGAAACATGCAGAGGTTAAATTTGTATTTGTAGCCGGACTGGAACTTCTGAAAAAGATCGAACACATTCTTCCCGAAATTCCTTCTTTAAAAGGTTATTATACCTTCAGGCAAATTGATGCGGTAAAACACCTCAACGAACTGGTTGAGATCGGCAAACAAAATCCACAACCGGAAAAACTCGAAACGATCAAACAGGAGATCAAAACGGATGATGTTGCCACACTCATTTACACCTCCGGCACCACCGGAAATCCCAAAGGGGTGATGCTCACCCACAAAAACATCCTGAGCCAGGTTTTTGCCCTCCACCATATTTTCCCGGTGGATGAAACCTCCAGGTGCCTGAGCTATCTGCCGGTGAGTCACGTATACGAACGTACCAATATTTATATCTATCAATACCTCGGTGTTTCAATCTACTATGCCGAAAACATGGGCACCATCGCCGATAACCTGAAAGAGATCAAGCCGCACATTTTCACGACTGTGCCACGTTTGCTTGAAAAAGTGTACGACAAGATCATCGCCAAAGGCCGTAAATTGAAAGGGATCAAAAAATCAATTTTCTTCTGGGCTGTCAACCTTGGATTGCGTTATGACATAGAAGGCAAAGGCTGGATTTACCAAAAACAACTGGCTTTAGCCAACAAGCTTGTTTTTAGCAAGTGGAGAGAAGCGCTGGGTGGCAATATCAGGGTGATCGTTTCGGGAGGAGCGGCACTGCAGCCCAGGCTTTCAAGGGTTTATTCGGCTGCCGGCATACAGGTGCTCGAAGGATACGGCCTCACCGAAACCTCACCGGTGATTGCTGTAAATACCTTCAACAAAGGCGAACGCAAATTCGGCACCGTGGGCAAACCGATCGAGCAGGTACAGGTGAAGATTGCCGGTGACCAGGAAATCCTGGTAAAAGGCCCGAACGTGATGCAGGGTTATTACAAGGAGCCCGACCTCACCAAAGAAGCCATCGATGCCGAAGGTTGGTTCCATACGGGCGACCTCGGACAGATCGACGAAAAAGGGCTGCTGCGGATCACCGGTCGTAAAAAAGCACTCTTTAAAACTGCCATGGGCAAATACATCAGTCCCGAACATATCGAGAACAAACTGGTGGAATCGCCTTTTATCGATGCCGCACTTGTAATCGGTGAAAATCAGAAGTTTGCTGCCGCACTCATTGTCCCCGACTTCGTTCATCTTCGTTCATATTGTGGAATAAAAAATATTACTTATGCTTCGGATGCTGAAGTGGTGAAGAATCCTGAAATTAAAAAGCGATTCCATAAAGAGGTGATGGAAGTGAACAAGCATCTTGGAAGCTATGAGCAAATCCGGAAGTTTGAACTGATGGAAGAAGAATGGAGCATCCAAACCCGCGAACTAACAGCCAATCTCAAACTTCGCAGGAATTATATTTATGAAAAATACAAAGAGGTGATCAACCGCATTTTCAACATCGAAGATATTGCCGCTTAATTTCCGGTTCCCTGGGTTCTTAAACAATTCAATCAAATTTAACTTGCACTTATGGCCGACATACAACGTATATTTGACCTGCTGGAGAAATATAAGCATGGAAATTTTAAATCCGAAACTGCCCTTGCCGGCAAATACAACGGAACCTGGAAACACTATTCGGCTGAAGATTATGTGAACCACGTCAACGAACTCAGCCGGGGTTTGCTGAGCCTGGGCGTGAAGCCGGGCGAAAACATCCTCACCATCGTCAACAACTGCCCTGAATGGAATTTCTTCGATATGGCCATCATGCAGATCGGCGCGGTGCAGGTGCCGGTGTACCCAACCATCAGCGAATCCAACTACGAGTACATCCTCAAAGAGACCAGCGTCAGGTACATCATCGTCAGCAACCGGGAGATCTTCGACCGGATCAAAAATCTGCTTCCGTCCATTCCTTCTGTTAAAACGGTGTATGCCATTGAAGAAACCGAAGGCCTTCCTCACTGGACGGAGATCCTC
>JAGQVF010000012.1:2565-2779 GCA_020438135.1 Bacteroidales bacterium
GGCACCACCGGAAACCCCAAAGGGGTGATGCTTTCGCACAAAAACTTCATCTACAATTTTCAGGCGGCCACCGATATTTTGTCACACAACATGGTCGGCACTGCGCTGAGCTTTCTGCCCTTGTGCCATGTGTACGAGCGCATGCTCAATTACATGTATCAAAATTGCGGGATCACGATCTATTACTGCGATAAGATCGATAAACTCCGCGATT
>JAGQVF010000013.1 GCA_020438135.1 Bacteroidales bacterium
AACAACAGTATCAGTTCAATTGATAGTTTGCCGATATGGTATTTGAAATCTCTCATATCATCCGGATGAAATAGTTTTTGCTGCGCAGTTTCACCTTGTAAAACCATTGGCATAAAGGCAACATGATCAATAACATCACCACCACGCCGATGAGCGATTCCATCACAGCACCCTCGCGATAGAAAAATCCGGTCCGCTTTACAAGAATACCTAGAATGGCCAGGTGAACTGCGTAAAAAAACAAAGGCACTTTGCCCGGGATGCTGAAGATTTTTATGAGCCAGGGAAATACTCTTCCAATTGCGATAAACAAGCTAACACCAAGCACCACCGCACCAAAAAACCAAATATTCATAAACAGGCTGGGTGGATATTTTTGATCGAGGAAAAAAGAATAACTTCCGAATTCTGAAAATATATCGATGTTGCCAAATCCACGCATCATGCGGATTGCAGTTGCCAAAACAAGTGCGGAAACACCAATAAGGGTGCTTTTGATCAATCTTTCGCGGTCAGTTTGCCAGATGCGAAGCCAGCCGTTAGCCATTACCGAACCAAGGGTTGCAAGGGCAAACCAGGGCAAAACAGGATATTTGTTAAAATCTCCCGAATCCACAAAAGTCTGCATCAATACCTGCTGCCAAACAATTTCAGGATCATAGGAAATGGTTAGTAAAAACGGATGAATAATCAGCACTGCCATTGCTATCATCAATCGGTAGTACCATTTAAACCGGATGATAAAAACCAGGAAGATCATCGATATTCCGATGCAGGCAATGATGCCGAAATGCCAGAGGTTTATCCGGGTAAAACCACCCCAGGATGAATTTACCCAGGTCATTTGCACCAAAACGAGGAATAATCCGCGCTGTATCAAGTACCATCGTGCCGACCAGTCTTTAGCCCCTTTATCGATCCGCCGGTTATAGGCCCACCAAACCATGGCTCCGGCCATCATCAGAAATCCTGGTGCGCACAGATAACCGACATATCTTAATGAAAACTGACCCCATGAGGGAAAAACCGGATCGAAGGGATCCAGTGAATGCCAGATGGAATTTAGGTAATAGGAGGAATGCCCAAGCAACATCAAAACACCTACAAATCCACGAAACTGATCGATGTATCCAAATCGCTGTTTGTTTTTGGGTTTGCTGATGTTAATTGTTGCCTCTTGTGCCACTGTGTCTTATTTCTTTCCAGTTATTTTAAATTCTCCGGAATTGCAATAATGATCAACCCTTCATCTTCGTCAGCCACATAAATGTAAGCATCGTCAACATCAATTCCGAGAGCAAATTCGGTATCCACCACACCCATGAGCATGGGGTTGGTTTCATCAGCCACATCAAAAATCTGTACACCACTCAGTTCAGTTGTCATATACACAAAGTTGTTTTTCACCACCAGTTCTTTGGCATATCCACTGGCATCATAACTACCAACGATATGAACATTGTTGGTATCAGCATAATTGATGATCTGTAAACCAGCGGTTCCACAAGCAACATAAGCCAACGATTTTTCATCAACCAGTTCAACATCTTCGGCATAACCGGGAGTGTCGCACCAACCTACATTGGGGTAAACGCCATATCCCTGCTGAAAATCGGAAATATCATACATCGCTAACCCCATTTCTCCGGTGGCAACAAGCATATACGCTGTATCATTGGTATTGGCGACATCCATTGCATAGCCTGTTGTACTGAGCCCTGCTCTCACCTCAGGTTGTGTAGGAATGCTGATACTGGCAATATTTACGCCCTGCTCGCTTACTGCTGTAACGAGATAGTCGCCCATGATGTGAATATTTTTTGCAGGTTTCATATTCAGGTTCCAAACAGTGGTGAAAGGCTCATTCGGATCGAGTATATTGATTACGGTAACTCCGAACGACCCGGCAGCCAGATAGGCTACGCTGTCCTTCACTTCTATTTTGGTTGAGTAACCTCTCACATTATCGGTCGTGATCGACACAATTTGTGGGTTTTCAGGATCGGCCACATCCACAACCAGCAGTCCGCCTTCACCCTGAGCCATGTAGAGGTAATGGTCTCTTTTAACCAGATCCTGTGCATAACCGGGTGTTTGAAATACCTTAACGATTTTAAATCCACCGGTTTCATCCGAATCACCATTGCCGAGGTGTTCGGCCTCATGGGGTTTTCCGCATCCTGCCAGGATCACTATTCCTGCCAAAAACCAAAAAAAAGAATGTGCTTTTTTCATATGTTTTGTGTGTTTAATTTTCTTCATTCAATACAGTTCTTTTTATGATAACTAAAAATCGAGTGAATAATCAAGTTGTAACCCATAGATGTGCTGGATATAGTCCTTTTCGTCGGAAACATATTCACTGTTAACATCTGATGTAGTTTCCGTATCCCTGCCATACCAATCGAAAAATGCTTTAATATCAAAGTGTTTGTTGATCTTATACCGATAATCAAGTTCAAGGTGAATCACCCTGTCGACTCTACCTGCATGCAGGGCATCTATTTCAACCGGATGAGAAGATGAATAATATCTGCTTGAATAATCTGCACTAACATAAAATTCGTGGTAATGCTTTTTGATCCTGGGAGGTTGCCAGCGAAGCCCGATCTGAAGAACATCCTCATCGTAAGTTGCATCAGGTCCATCAGTGGTTTCGGGAGTTTCATATGCAGCATCATAGCCCTTGGCATCTGAAGTGATGTATTCATATCCAATTTCAAACCGCAAATCATCGGTTAATTCCTGGTAAAGCTGGATCCTGTAGTACAAATTATCACTGTCGTATTCAGTATAATGTTTATTGTGAAAATACTGTGCCCAATAGAACGAAAACTTGATCCGGCTGCTTTTCCAAAAATATTTCTGAATATAAAAACCGTAATTGTCTTTCGAGAAAGCATACGGTGTAAAAGTATTGGGTTCGTATCCGTAAACGTCAACCCATACATCATCGCGAAAATGACGAACATAAAAATCGGGGATATAACTGTAAAGAAATTTGAAGCTGATCCTGCCGGGTAAATATTGACGGATACCGGCCGAAAAATAATCCCAGCTTTTGATGCCGTTTACAGCATAGGTTCTACGACTATAATCCGCATTGATAAGTGTTTTCTGTTTCCCAAACCAATAATAAGTTCCCGTGATACCAGCTGAAGTATAAATGATAAAGTCATCGTATGTTTCGATGTGAAACCGGCCTTCATCTTCATTGTTTAAAAAACGATTAAGATATTTGTCGGAATATTTCAGGATATTATCGTCATAACTCCCTCCTATTCCAAGCCCAAGTTCATACGATGGTTTCTTTTTCTTTTTTTTATCCTGTGCCCATGCTTGCTGCGTTATGTTACTGAAAACAATCAACATAGCAATCAAAAGTTGTAGAAGTTGTTTACAGGCCGGTGGTTTCAATTTCATATTCATGTGTGTTAATTGCTTCTTAATATTCGAGTGCAACATCCTTTTCAGGTATCAGTAGCCTTCCAAGAACCGTTGTATTATCCTGGTCGAATAAACTGATTTCATATGTATGTCTTCCTTTGGGCACATCAATCACAAATTCTCTTCCTTTTCCGGGAATTAGCTTCTCATTGCTTTCATAGGTGGTTACTTCTGACCGTACACTGCTTAGCTGGTAGGTATTGATCACACCTCCGGCTTCTTTCACCATCACCCGGTAATTGATCCTTCCGCGCATCTGGTAATGGTTTTCGATGCGGGTTAGAACACGAAGTTCAGTAGGGCCATTGATGGATACTTTCAGAGGTTTATCTTTCGAAAAACGATAATAGGTTACCGAAGATTCACTTGTAAGCAGGTTTACCGGTTCCGACGGAGTCAGAGGGCAATAGCTGATCCAATCCAGCTTTTTTGGCTTTGTTTTGGTAAATTTATACCTGGCGGTTACCAGAGGGAACTCACTCGTTGCAAATATTTCGATGGAATGTTCGCCCCTACCCAAAACAATGGTAAAATCTTTAAGATTCCCGGGAACGCCTTTGACTTCATCATATTTGTAAGATGCATTTCCGGCAGGTTCTGAGGTGATTTTGGCCTCTTTTACAGGTTCACCATCCACTGCATACCTGATCCTGTAAGTAATGGGATCCTGCTTATCATCCGCGAACTGCACACGTGTACGAACGGTTAGCACACCAGGTCCTCTGACCAGGATAACCGATGCCTTTTCAGTATGTAGCTTGTAATAGCTCCTGGTTTTGTCATGAATGGTGATCTTCACGCGGTCTGGATCATTGATGGGCTTAATGTACCTGTAATTTCGACCTGATTGTCCGCTTGCAGTTAAAAATGCAAAGAACAACATCCATATCAAAAATTTATCTTTACTCATATATCCCCTTGTTAACATATCATTTACGTCAGATTATAACTCATTAAAATTATCAGCATCTTTTTCTGTTGGTGCTGCATCACCTGTTGCAGGCACCACATCGGTTCCCAATCGATGATATTTCTGTTCTCCGAGATAAACCAGAACGATCACAATGACCAGGATCGCAGTAGCGATTGCCGTTATACCGACACTGTATTTTTCCTGCAAAAAGATGCCACCATCCCCTGGTTCAGGCAAGGGAACAGGGCTGTTGGGCAAACCAAATTCAGCTGTAAGTTCCCTGATATTCAGCAAATGAATGATAGGTACCTCATTGAGTCCCATCTGTATCATAACCCCGTGTACGGGATAATTGGCATTGGGCAGATATTCTGTAAGGCCGGGATCAATCAGCCTCCCGTTAATGGTATTCCCCAAACTGGCAATTCCACCACCAATATTTACAAAAGCTTTGATCGGTTTTCCTTCACTGTGTTGCTCGTAAAGCTCCATCCTTCGTGAAATGCTGCTTTCGAGGTGATTCTCATGAATAAAATCAAGTTTGTTACGTTCGATGGCCCCGATGATGAGATGTCTGCCTTCGGGGCTTAAGCCCCTGCCGATGTCCGATCCACCGCCAATGGAAGCAGCAATTGAACGGTTCGAAAATATTCCTGCTTCATAAAACAACGACTCCATGTCGGGCCACGTAAAGTAAGGATCGTTGGCTCCGAAATTAGAAGCACCCACCGAAGTAATGATAATTGGTTTCAAATGGAGCACCTCGCAAGCAGCCAAAACAGAAATATTAAGTCCGGGAAATGATCCGGTCATGGCAATGGCCACATGGTCACCTTTGTGAACGCCTGCATCCTTGAACAGCTGAACAATTACAGCTGCAAAATTCGGATTTGTGGTTGTAAGTTTCGAATCGATATTTCCCCTGTCAGTGGTCACCAGGGTGTACTCCTGTCCGATGAGAGCAGTTTGATTGGGATCGTTTACATCATCAATAAATACTCCTCTCTCCATTCGGTAATTTTTTAGGTAATCGGCTGCGGCTTTGGTAAGTTTCGAAGCCTCAAGCTTTTCATCATACCATTTTTGTTTTACTTCTACCCTACCGTTTTCAACAGCGAAAAGGGCAAGAAGAGATAACAGCCCCATAGCACCTAAAACAATATTCGATTTTGCCCTGAATTTATACATATTCTAAATTTATTCCGGTAACAATGCTCCAGTAAAAAAGAGGATCAATATCAACCTGACCAAAACAGATGACACAAGCAATACACTCAGGGTTTTAAAAATTCCCTGTTTGGCAAACCAATGGGCAATAAGCCCGGGAATTACCCATCCAACAGCTTCCAGTTCGAGGGTTGTTGAACCCAGATCGACCTTAAGAAAATAGCGCGAAAAATTTGCAAGCAAACACCCGATCAGCAAAGCCAGCACCATTTGTCTACGCCCGTATAAAAAGGTATAGTTGCTCAGAACTTTGATGATCAAATAAGTGAGCAAACTTACGATTACAATACCTGCCAGTCGTTCGGGATGGGTAAGTTGCAGTGCGATATAACCGGGTACAACAATTCCTCCGGCTGCTAACCCAAACACCTCGTACGAAAGGAGGCTAAATATCAAACCCAATGTAATGGCCAGTTCAACCATAATGATTTATACTTCTGTGTTTAAAATATTCAACAGTTTCAGCTCCCCTTCCACCCATGTTACCAATAGCAACAATTGTTGATTGTCCGGGTGTGAGGGCCAGCACTTTTTCAAAGATCTTATCAGGTGTGGTCCAACCAAGATTGACCACCTTTTTTCTGGGCAAACCAAAACCAATTGTCAGATGTTCAACTACTTCGGTGGATTGTCCCATCAGGATCACATAGTCAGTTTCGGAACTCAATCTCGAACCTGTTAACTCAGCCAATTGCTTTGCGCGGTCGAGCCGGTCCTGCCGGGTGTTAAGCAGTATAATCCGTATTCCATCAAACCCGATCTCTTCGCGGATCATGTTCCAGATCATCAGGGATGAATCGGGATCATTGGCTGCAAATGCATTGTAAAAAGAGAGCTTTTTACCGAATGCATCCACGTTATAGCACTTTAAAACACCAGCATCCGGTTCGGCTTTGTACATCCCCTGTAAAGCGGTTTCGCGATCAATTTTCAAAAAGCGGCATACTTCGAGTGCAAGTGCCACATTTTCGCGATGCTCAATATAACCGAATCCTTTCATATCATCTTTTGTGACAATATCCGAATTGGTGAAGTGAATGGCTGATTTTTTACGTTTGGCCATTCGTTCAAGCTGATCTGTAGTTACATTTTCAGCAGTAAACAGGTGTTGTTTATGTGGGATGGTCCGACCGAGTGTTTGTGCGATCTCTGTCAGGGTATGTCCCATCACATCCACATGGTCGAGCCTGATATTGGTGATGACACCGATATTGGAATGGATCATGTGTTTTTCTGTAATGGTTTGGTATTGAGGTTGGAGTGCCATACACTCCATCACAAGGGCTTTCACCTTCTGCCGGGCAGCATACTTCACAATAGACAATTGTTCGATGATATTCGGATCCGATTTCCTGTGGATATAGGTTTCTGTCCCATCCTGTAATATTAACCTCGGAAAAGTTCCGGTTACTTTTGTGATGGATGATATGCCGGCTTCTCTGAGTGCGGCACCGATCAAACGGGTTACACTCGACTTTCCCCTCGTCCCGTTGATATGAATCCGTATGGGAATTGAATAAATCCGCTTCTGGTGCCGTCTGTATTCTACCAATCCAACGATAGCCGCCACAAATATCATGAAGAGTAATATATAGAAGCTATACATCGGAAATCCTCTTTAAGCCGGTAACCCTTTTAACCATCGAACATCAATTTCAACCTCCTGATTTTTCAGGATATCCGCTAATTTATTTCAACAGAAACATCTTTTTTGTAGCTGTATATTTTTCGGTTTGCAACCTGTAAAAATAAATGCCCGGATCAACAGCATTTCCTGTATTATTGGTTCCATCCCAGGAATGGCTGTATGTGCCCGTTGTATATTTCCCACTCATGAGGTTCTTAACTACCTGACCCTGACTGTTATAAATTATCAGATCAAGTTGGGTTGACTCCGGAATGGTAAAATAAATTACCGTTTCTGAGCTAAAAGGATTGGGTTGATTCTGATCAAGCAGGTATCCATCCGCGTTGAGATCGCCCCTGACTGAGTATTCTTCCTCCCCCGTATAGATATAAATATAAGGAGGTTCAGTTGTAAACTTAATGGCAACGCCCTGCTCAAGTTCTGCTGCTGTTGGGTCGTAATTGTTGTTGAACAGGTATTGAAGACCGATGTTTTGTTCGTGATTTTCGATACCTATCGTTATACTTTCGGTCTCTACGATCTTTTTATACTGGAAGATGATTTCACCATCGCCCGAAGTTGTTGGATAATGAGCCGGATCGAGCAAAATTGCCTGCAGCACTTCTCTGTGGGGCTCCAGTATGTTGTTGTGAGCAATGCTGTCCCACTGTACGATAAACCTGTGGTTGGCAACATCATTGTAGTAGAGAATATCACCATTAACCAGCTCAAGGCTATACAGATCTTCCCAGAATGGAGCAACCATTGCAGAAACATTATCAGCATAGGGCAATCCCTGGTTTACAGGCGCTGTTTGTGAGCCGCCACCAAAAGCGACCCAGCCATCGGTACTGATCCTTAACTCATTGTAGTCAACTCCATAATATTTAAAGCTGAAAGGAAGCGTTACCGGAACAGTATAATCACCAATACCCGACGGTACAGATAATTCATTACCGATACCATCTATTTCAACCCAGTTGTAGGTAGGTGTTTGCTGATAGAAGGCATCGGTGCTTGCATAGGCATAGTACCCATATGCATCAGGCCCTGTATAATGTATAGGTATCAGGATTCCGACCGGAATTTCCAGATCAACTGTATGTTGATAAGGGTAGTTTCCGTTTTGGGTAATGAATTTAACCTGAAGATCAGGCCAGTATTCTGCCGGGCATCCCGGATCAACACTTACTTCAAAATAGTTAACTGTATTTTTCACATTGGCACCGATATTCATGGTCCCGAATGCCCCGATTGAATCATTTACTGTTATATACGGATCGTTACTTTTTAAAATGCCCAATACGTCGGGTGCTATATCTTCACCGTTGTTATCAACCGAAAGAACTATGATGGCTGTTTCACCCGGATCCAACCTGTAATTCATACCTGGTACTCCTTCATCGTAAACGAGATGTTTTTCAACCATCAGATCGCAGCCGTGAATGATGATATCCTTGTCATAATCCCAGTTAGAGGTATTACTTGTAATGTGTAAGTGCATATTCACCTCAGTTCCTACCGGACAATCGGGCAATATATGAATTTGAAAAGGATTGCCTGTTACCTGCGAACCGGGATTCATATTTCCAAAATTAATGGGGCCTGTAGAAATTATTTCAACAAGGTCGGGATCAGAAGTTGACAAAGTAGCCTGAACATTGCCTGCCATTTGATTTCCCCAGTTTTTTAGCGTGTAGGTTATCGAGCAGGTTTCACCCGGATTTATCAGGCCATCCATGTTACCATCCAGATCAATAACGGGAGGTTCGCCTACCGGTGCTATTTGCTCAAGAGGTTGCGTAACTGCAATCGTTTCCTGTATGGGATACACATTGCCTCCACGAACCGTCACAACAAGGTCTTCTTCATAATCCGCTTCAAAATCGAGGTATGCTTTACCGAATTCATCCGTAACAGCTGTTGCAAAAACATCCTGACCGGTAATGGTTACTTCAGCGCCAGCCACAGGTTGGCTGTTGGAAGCAAAAGTGGTTGTTACTTCAATTGAATTATCACCCACAATGATCGAAGCAGGATGATCGATGTTGACCTGGAGGGGAACATCTTTCCATACATGAAGACTTGGGTCTCCCAATATGTGGTAAATCCTGTAATGATATTCAACCCAGAAGTCAGATCCGTAAACATTGTAGAGGTATAATCTTCCACGATCGAGAACCTCTCCTGGTGTATTCATACCCTCTTCAAACATACCTACATAAATTCCTTTGTCGATCTTATTATTGTAGGTAGTATGGGTGTTTGATGTGGGACCGACAAAAGCACATGCACCTCTCGGTTCATCTATTGTACCCATTTCGACCCAGGCTTCACCAAAACAATTATCAGATCCCCATGCATCGAACATGGCCACACCACAACCGATACTGGTTACGAAGGTAAACTGTTGACCATTTTGTAAATTATAAACGTCGGAAGTGTGAAAACTGTAACAACTTGCACTCCAGCCATCGCTCCAACCTTCACCACGGTAATTCAGAATTGCTCTTCCATCATTGATGGCATTGGTAACGTCGTTCAAATCATAGGTGCATCCACCCCCCCAACCGTTACCATCGCTCATCATTGTATCTACAGATGTAAATTGCCCATTTTCAAGCATCTCTGATGCGGCAAAACGTTTGGTATACACCTGTGAAGCATAATAGTTATTGGAGCAAACAATGCCTTTTTTAAACCAATCTGTTTCAGCTACATAGGGTGTTTTTTCGTATAACATGAATTTATGCAGCATCACCTGCAATCTGTAATCACCCTGGTTTGTAAATCTTCCGATCATCATTTCAGGGAAATGGTCGTTACCTTCCAATTCAACGAAGTAATCATCATAAGGAAAGCTATAATCGGGATAGGTTATGATCTTTTTTGGAAAAACACCGTCATCTCCCACAATGAGCACATAGGTTGGAACGGTTTCCCAGTTGTTGTATGCATCCAGAATATGATTTTTTATAATATCAGGGTTGTTGGCATTGGCGCCGATATCACTAAACAGCGTGATATGAACATCAGTACCACTTTCTCGTTTCCATTGGGCATAGGGAAGAAAAGTAGCTTCGAATTCATCAGGCAGAATACACAACATCAATTCAGTACCTTCTTCTTCTCCATCATATACCTTATTTAAAACACTTTCATAATTAAAAATTGAGCTTTTATATAATTTACCATATGAAGGAGCAATGGGCTTTTGCGGGGATGTTTTCGGATTCACCGCTTTTCCCTGGCTGTAGTTTACTTTCACAGTAATGGATGAGGCAACCTGAAGTTCTTTTTTTGCAGGGATGTATTGTACAGGATAAACAGATATCCTGGCAATACGAAAATCTCTCCACACCGAAGGAGGATCAACCGAAACCAAGTTACCGGGGTATTTTTCATTTGACTGATAGGCCGATTTGTTTTCGATATATTGTGCTTCTGGTTTACCTTCAAACCAACTTTCCCTGGCCGGGGGCAAATATATATCTTCGAATGTCTGTATTCCACCCACTTCCAAAACTTCAGCCGACACAACAGCATGGTCAGGAACGGCAAGTATTTTGGCCAGGTAAGGAACAGATGGCTGACCCGGTTCATTCGTAAAAATGTCCGTTAACAGATCTGCAGTTTGATAGGTTTTACCTGATGTATGAAGAAACTCTTTCTGATACCCTGATAAATCGATCTTTAAAACCGTACTGTTGCCATCATCACTGATCAATGTTACCTCAGGAGGATTCGAACTGGTTTTGTTTTCACCAACCTGAACCCATCCGGCTTTGAGTAAAAATGGAAATAGCATTGCAATGCTCAGGAGAAAAGGTAGTCTTTTTGTCATAACAGATTGTTTAAGTGGATAATTTCATGTGCTCCCTATATTGGTTGTATATCAGCAACAACCTCAATTTTAAAAAATGAAAAACCGATGGTGGACTTGAAGCTTCCTCAAACAACCTCTGGCAAAATTTCAATATCAACGATCGGTGTAAACAGGATTGCAATCAACCGAAAATCTTTCGGGAAATAATTACAAACTGATTTTTTTCATTTGACCTTGTTTAGACAATTTCTTTTTTTAATAAGTTGCTTATTAAAAAACAAAGGCGACGATTGGTAACCGACGCCTGTGAAATCACTATGTATTTGTCAGTTATATTTTGGCAAATTTAAATGTTTTAATGGTTTGTCCGTCACTGATAATTCCAAAATAAAAACCCGGTTTAAGCATTTGAACCTGCCAGGTCCAATGTATTATTCCAAAAGTAGTTGGGATCGGTACCAGTTTACATACAGTTGATCCGCTTAGGTTCAGGATTTCCCCTTCGACCCTTGCATATTCTTCTGACGTCAATTGTATTTGAATTCGATCGTAAGCAGGATTCGGGAAAACAGAAAAAATTTGAAAACCAGGTGAATTTCTATCTGTTTCACCGATACCTATTGACGTGCTATCGGTTCTCACAAGCCGGACATAATTGTATATTCTCACTACATCACCCTGCGGACCATGGCCTAACGGATAGTTAGCCGGATCACCAAATTTCGGATCGCTTCTTTGCGCACCTGCACCATGTACATCCCAGAGCTCAAAGTTACCGGAACCAGGGGGAGTTTCCATCCATCCCAGTGCTTCGCCAAATGCCAGATAAACTCCAAATTCTCCCGTTCCTTCAGTGGTAGCATGCGTAGTACCGGTCCAGAAGAAAGGATAGTTCTCATTGCCTCCTTCGTCTGTTATCGCAGAAATACTGAAAATTGGATCAATAGCTGCTGAATTGGTAGTTTGAGGTGAACGGGAATAATCGATAATGCTTTGCATCTCTTTGGCATTGGGTAACCGCCAATCATTAAAACCTAAATAATTTTCCTGATTTTTCTGCTGAACCCAATTCAATGCTTGCTTCCAGTTCAAACCTTCACCGCTGTCGTTTTTATCCCAGATTAGTCCGGTTGCCTCATCCGTGATGGTCTCATCATCGTTTTCGACGAAAGAGTTATTGCCATATCCGGTATTCCCTCTCACATAACGCACATAGGAACTCATGGTAAACTGATTTCCCGGAGGGCCAACCGGCTGTGAGGGATATCCCTTTATCCTGCCATCGGCAAAATTTACTCCAAAGGTGGTAGGATCGTTATTCATTGTAGTCCCGATATATTCTGTAGATGACCAATACTGTGCATCAATGATCCGCTCTCCGGCAAGGGTATCACCATATTCAAAATCAAAAAAACCGGTATCAATAAACGGAACCGGGTTAACAGGATCAGGTCCGCTTGGATCGGTGCCACTAAACATGATTAATGAATACAGCTCTTTGATTGAAGGCAAACGCCAATCGTTATAACCTGCCAGCGTGAAGGTTTCTGCTTCGTCAACCGCTTCATCATAGGTAAGTTTATCTGCCGAATTGATGACCCCATCCCCGTTCAGATCGGGATCCTGTTGCCACATCAGACCTGTTACATTGTCGCTTACTGTACCGTCGCCATTATCAGAATAAGATGGCTGGTTCCCATCAAACTGGGCATCCTGACCATAAAAAAGTTCACCTGGAAGGGGAGGTTCAATGGGCTGCAATGAATCGTAACAAATTTCCTGTCCTGTGTCGGCAATTTTGTAGGACTGAGCATAACCCGGTCGATTTAGATAAGTCACTACAAGCAGGATCATTAAGTAAGACATACGAGATTGTTTCATCGTTTCAATTTTTTAGTTTCAGGTTAGAGATGTTATCATCCGAAAGGTTTAAATCAGGTTATATATCCCACAGAATCGAACTGTTACAAAGTGATATCACATTTTTCATAAACTACCGGAACACTCAATTGTTATTCTTATTGAGAATGTTATAATTTGAATTTACAAACAATGAAAACAATATATCACAAAGCAGATAGCCGTGGCCATGCCAACCACGGCTGGCTCGACACTTATCATACTTTCAGTTTCGGTAATTACTACGATCCGGAGCGGATGCATTTCGGGATGCTTCGCGTACTGAACGACGACACAGTGGCCCCCGGCATGGGATTCAGCAAACATCCACACGACAATATGGAGATTATCTCCATTCCCATCTCCGGTGATCTTGAACATGAAGACAGTATGGGCAACAAAGGTATTATCAGGGAGGGTGACATACAGGTAATGAGTGCAGGCAAGGGGATTTTTCACAGCGAAAAAAACAAAAACCGTGACCGGGAGGTGAAATTTCTGCAAATCTGGATCTTCCCCGACAAACACAATGTAGAACCCAGATATGATCAGATCTCGATGAAGGACCATGTGAATATTAATGAGTTTTCACTTGTCCTTTCCCCTAACCCTGATGATCAGGGCGTATGGATCCATCAGAAAGCCTATTTTTCGATGGGCAGTTTCGACAGGTCATCGGAAGATGAATATAATCTTTATGAACCACGAAATGGGGTTTATTTGTTTGTAATTGAGGGGAAAATTAAAGCAGGAGATATTGAATTGAACAGAAGAGATGGACTTGGTATCACAGAAGCAAATTCAATTCGTTATACAGCTGCAACAGGATCAAAGGTTTTGCTAATGGAAATCCCAATGGGATAAAAATCAAAAAATACCGAATGTTAAAAGCAGATGCATATGGACGTAATAAATAATGTTAATAAACAACGATTTGAACTTGAAATTAATGGTGAGATTGCCTATATCGACTATGATATGGCAGGAAGCAATATCAGGCTGAACTATACGGAAGTGCCTGAATCGATGAAAGGAAAAGGGATCGGAAGCAAACTTGCCGATCAAACATTTTCCCTGATCGGGGGCATGAATATGAAAGTGATACCCGATTGTCATTTCATTCAGCATTGGCTTACAAAACATCCTGAAAAAAGAGAGATGGTTGTTGAAAATGAATGAAGTATAGTGCTTATAATAAATTCCATTATCTTTCTGGAGGAGAGATTTTCAAAAGGTGCAAATCCCGGCCGTCTTCAACGTTTGGGTAGGTGAAATAAATTTTCGGTATACCGAATTTCCTCCGGATTTTTTCCAGACCTGTGTTGTCAGTGATATAAAAGATATTGGGTTTGGGGTCATTCCGTTCCTGACCCACAACATCCCATTTTTCCTTTGAAATCACATAAGATGCTCCATATTGCAGCATGGGTGCTCCATAATAGTTAACAGGTTCTTTTCCGGTAATCCTTGCTACCTGAATGGCATCTGATTCAAATTGTTGGTAGGATGACGCCCTCTGCGGCCAAACAAACCAATCGAGCGCAAATCGGCTGATAACCAGCACCAGCACAAAAAGAACCAATCGTTGAGCTTTGAATCTTACCATGAGGTACATCAAAAAGATCATTACCATAATCAGGATTACCGATTTAAAAACAACATGTTCGGTAACATAAAACTGAGGTAAAAACGGAATAATGATCAATCCGGCTATAAGTAAACCGGTAACCGTCAGAAAAACGATTTCGATAACCAGGGGTCTGATTCCAGCTTCCTGCTCAAAAAAATTATATACAGCAACTGTAAAAATAAGTGGCACCAACATCATGATGTATTTGGGAAATACATCCGGTGACGTCCAATAAGGAAGCAGGTTAAAAAAGAAAACAAATAGATTGAGTTTCAGGAATGTGTTTTTAAATACCATCTTCCAGAAACCTCTTCGAAATAACAATACAAGTAGAACCGACCAGGGGAAATAGTGATAGCTCATCTCAAAAGGGAACAAAATCAGGTGTTTGTATTTAAACAAATTGGATTCCTGCAGGGGCGTTCTGTGAACCGATTCATTCCAAATACTGCGAAATAAAACATCGAGCGAGTTATACTGATTATAGGCCAGGTAATATATCCCTGAAATTACCAAAAATACACTTCCTCCCGCAAGGTGTCGCCAGCTGAACAACATCCTGAACTGTTTCTCTGCAATGAAAGTCACCAGCAATGTAATACCCTGAAAAACAATGGCAGGCAGACCTTTCAGAAAATAGCCCAGGGTCATAAAAAGGTACGAAACGACAAAAAGTTGCAGAAACTTCTTTTCGCGCAGTAGTTTAATGGTAAACATAATGCCGAGATAAACCACCCATGCAAAAGTGATATCAATATACCCCAACAGTGATTCCCAGAATAAAATCCTACCGGATGTTACAAATGCAAAAGCCGTAATAATGCCAATTCTGCGACCCAATTCCTTTCCTACAAAATAATAGATTGATAAACCCATGCCTACCAGCGATATCACACCGGGAAGCCGCTGCGAAAATTCACTGATACCAAAAACTTTGAAAAAAACGATCAATATCCAATTGAACAAGGGAGGTTTATTATAATAAAATTCACCGTTGATAGTGGGCGTAATATAATTTCCCCGTATCATCATTTCGAGGGCCACCAGACCTCTTGTCGCCTCATCAACCGCCATAAAAATATTGAGTTTTCCGAGGTTGATAAGCAGTGCCGGTATAAGCAGGACCAATCCTATGACCGGAATGGCAAAATGATGATTCACTAGTTTTTTCAGCATGAATGCAGAATTAGCCAACAAAAATACAGATTACCTCCATATGTTATCTTATAAAATCCTTAATTCGGAGGTAAAATCTGAAACGTTTGAATAAGTAGCAGGATATTTTGATTTGATATCTTCAGCTTATCTCTAACCCCTGCACATACTGAAAGGTTCAATTCTGCGGTGGTTTTTTAATCGGCAATCACCTGATAGGTTTTAAAATTGCTTTTCATGGGCGGTTCAAGGCCCTTTTCTTTTGCCTCACGGATATCTTTAAAACCCCGTCGGTGACCTTCGAGAAATTCCGCAGAATTAGTCCAGTCAGCGAAATTTTTCTCCTCGTCCCAATGGCTTACGATCAAATAATCGCCTTCATTATCAGTAGGCTTTAAAACATGCATGGTTCTGAATCCGGGCATTTTATCAATAGCTTTTGCACGGCTTTTAAAAAGTTGTTCAAATCGATCTTTGTAATCTTCCTTACAAGTTATATAGTTGATTGCGACAAACATAGTTATTACGTTTAAAATGAATCCGCAAATTTAACAAAGTATTTTGGTATTACGGTACCGATTAATAAAAAACGGAACCGCAAGGCTGATATGAAATAAAAATCAGAAAAGAAGTGAGGAGTTAAACCGAAACACTGCTGTATTTCCGGATCATATCATGCAGTTCTCTGATCCTTACCGGTTTTGAAAGATAATCATTGCAACCTGCCGAAAGGGCTTTATCACGGTCGCTTTCAAGTGCGTAAGCGGTCAGGGCTATGATAATTATGTTCTTGTTAAATTTCCTGATCTCTCTAACGGCGGTCAAACCATCCATTACAGGCATTTTTACGTCCATCAGAACAAGATCGACATTGTTATGGTTTCTGCAAAATTCAACAGATTCCTGACCGTTGTGCGCATGGTATATCTTTTTAACATTATTCTCCAGGGCATGCATTAAATAAGTTTGCGATGAGCGATCATCGTCCGTAATAAGCACCCTGATGCCTGATGCATTAAGTTTATTTACCGGTTCAGTATTTGGTACCGGATGTGTCACTTCCTTATTTGAGAATTTTCCCGGCAGCCTCACAACAAATTCACTTCCCTGGTCCTCATGCGAAGTAACAGCAATGGTTCCACCCAACAATTGCACATATGCTTTGGTTATAGACAAACCCAGGCCTGATCCTTCGTAGGGTTTGGTGAGCGACAAATCGGCCTGTACAAACCGATCAAAAATCACCTCCTGCTGACTTTCAGGAATCCCAATTCCCGAATCTTTTACAAACAATTCAGGTTTACTGTTTTTTATTCTGTACCCGATAATTACAAATCCTTTATGTGTGTATTTAATAGCATTTTTTAACAGGTTGGTAAGGATCTTATCCAACTTGTCTCTATCGGTTCGGATTTTGGCTTTTTCAAACGGAAGTGCTTTTTCGCATAACAACTGCAATCCTTTTTTCTGTGCTTCAGGTTTAAAAAATTCGCAGAGATAATCGATCTGTCCGTTAATGTTCACCTCTGAGAAATTTACTTTCATTTGCCCGGTTTCGATGGTAGAAATATCGATCAGATCGTTGATTGTGTTGAGCATT
Organism: Bacteroidales bacterium; assembly: GCA_020438135.1. Taxonomy (GTDB): domain Bacteria; phylum Bacteroidota; class Bacteroidia; order Bacteroidales; family JAADJA01; genus JAADJA01. Next base: position 17,325 of record JAGQVF010000013.1, read on the forward strand.
CTGTAACCGCTCTCCTCAATGATACGGATATAATCCTGCAATTCATTCTTTTTTAACCCGGGCTCCTTCAGCAGTTCGGTAAATCCTATGATACCGCTCATGGGTGTTCTGATCTCATGACTCATGTTGGCCAGGAAAGCCGATTTCAGCCGGTCACTTTCTTCAGCTTTTTCTTTAGCCTGAATCAATTCCTTTTCAAAACGTTTTCGTTCCGTAATATCCCGGATGATTCCCTGGGTTGCTATGCCGTCTTTGTAGGGGAAATAGCTCACCGAAGTTTCCACTTCCAGCTCTTTTCCATGGCGCGTTATGGCAGTAAATTCATAGGTTGAGCTTGCCGATTCGCCGCGCAGCAATTTTTTCAACTGATCTTTGATAAAGTGTTTGCTTTTAGGTGCTACAAGCTGGATGATCTGGATGCCTGAATCTGTCATTTCCTGCTGCGAATAACCAAACATCTCCTCAAATTTTTTATTGATCAGTTCAAATTTTTTATCATACACAAGGTATATGGCATCGTTTGAATTCTCGATCAGTAAACGGTATTTGGCCTCACTTTCCTGCAACGCCTTAATGGTTACGAACCTTTCCTTTTCAAGCCGTTTCTTTTTCATGGCATTCAATACTGCAGGTCCAAGCCTTTTGATCTGTTCTTTCAGCACATAATCATCCGCTCCGGATTTCATGCATGAAACGGCAGTATCTTCATTAATGGATCCCGTAAGCACTACAAAAGGAATGAATGGTGCTTTATCCTGGGCTATCTGAAGGGCCTTTAATCCGTCGAAAGCGGGCATTGAATAATCCGAAACAATCAGATTCGGAGAAAAGGTGGAGAGTGCATCAATGTACGCAGGTTCGTTGTCAACAATCTCATAATCAAATTCGGGAATTACCCGTTTGATCTGACGAATGGCCAGTTCGGCATCTTCAGGAACATCTTCCACAAACAATACTTTCAGGTTTTTTTTCATATGTTTCAGCTTTCGTTAAAACTGGTCATGGAATGGGTTCTTTATTAATAACAAGCCAGTAGGAACCTAGTTCAGTCATTGTATTTTTAAAACTGCTAAAATCCACCGGTTTAACAACATAGCTATTTGCCCCATATTCATAAGCCTTCAATACATCCGGATCCTCGCTCGAAGAAGTAACAATAACCACAGGTATTTTAGCAGTACGTGTATCTGATTTTATTTTCTTCAGTACGTCAAGCCCATGAACCTTGGGAAGTTTCAGATCGAGAAAAATCACCTTTGGGAGCAGCTTTTTGTTTCTGCTGCTATATTTTCCCTCGCAAAATACATAATCGAGTGCTTCCTGTCCATCCTCCAGCACAATCAGGTCGTTGGCCAGCATATTTTTGCGCAACGACATCAACATGAGTTCTGCATCTTCCGGTGTGTCCTCAACAATAATAATCTCTACTTCTGTGTAATTCATTTTTTAAATGTTTTTATCTGTATGAACAGAAATTTCACCAATATTTATGGGAAGACTGAAACAGAATGTTGCACCTTTACCAGGTTCGCCTTCGGCAAAACAATTTCCCCCGTGCCTGTTTACAATCCGTTTTACGAGTGCAAGCCCAACTCCGGTACCTTCAAACTCTTTTTGCGAATGCAGGCGCTGAAACACACCAAACAATTTATCCGCATAATCCATGTTAAAACCTGCACCGTTATCTTTAATCCTGAATGTATATATTCCCTTTTTGTTTTCATAGCTGATCTCAATCTTAGGGTGTTTAACCTTCGAAGTAAATTTAACTGCATTTCCGATAAGGTTCACCCAAACCTGACGGATCATTTTTTTATCTGCAATAATTTCAGGCAGGTCCGAAACAATAAAATCTATCCTTTTCCTGTCATCCGTGTCGACAATATCTTCATAAATGCTTTGAACCATGTGCTGCATATTTACCCTTAACAACGTCATCGAAGTACGGCCCATTCTTGAAAATTGCAAAAGGTCATCAATCAATTGGCCCATCTTTTTTGTATTCCTGATGATGGTATCCCCGATCCTTTTCCCTTCTTCATCCAACAAAACTCCATATTCATCGAGCAGAACCTGTGTAAATCCATTGATTGCCCGAAGCGGGGCCCGAAGGTCGTGACTTACCGAATAAGCAAACGATTCAAGTTCCTGGTTCGCATCTTCGAGCTGTTGCTGCCTATATCTCAGGTCTTCATTCAAAATCCGGATTGCTTTTTCCTGCCTTTTTCGTCTGGTGATATCGTTCCAAATTGACAAGATATAAGTCCTTCCATCAATGTCGATCCGTGAAGCGGTAACATGTACATTAATAAATTCACCGGACTTCAGGCGATGTTTGGTTTCAAATTCATCAGTACCGGATCTTAAGATCTTATTAACATGAAGTTCAGCATCTTTTTTATTTTCCAGAGCTTCAATTTCGGAAAGGCTGAGTTTTGCAAATTCTTTTCTTGTATAACCCAACATTTCATGCGCCTTCGAATTGAACTCCGAAAACTTTCCGGTTTTCATGTCGAAAAGCCCGATGGCATCCGGAGCCTGTTCAAACAACTGTTTGTACCGCATTTCAGAAACCGCGAGTTCCGCAGTCCTCTCCTCCACCATTTGCTCAAGGTAGGATGCATACCCCTGTATTTTCTCCAACATCCTGGCCTGACTAAGAGCAATTGCCATTTGGTGGGCAATCCGGCGGATCACTTTCATGGTATCATCGCTGAAATGAATTGGATTTTCCATTGCAAAATTTAGTGATCCAACCAATTCACCTCCCACAACGAGTGGAACATTTAAGTAAGATTTGGCACGAAATGCTTTAAGATGTTTGAGGACACGGGGATCAGACACCTGTTTTTCGACATCCGTAATCAGATGAACCTCCCCATTGGTAAATTTATCAATGTCGCCAAACACTGCCAGTGGTAATTCAGAATCAGACATGTATTTGACTTTGTCATGATCAAGCAAAGCCAGCAGAGAAGCTTTATTTTCTTCAACATAAATCTCTGTAACACTTATCCTCTGGCTTTCAGGTATTAGTATCCGGATATCTTTTAAAACTACTGTGGCTATCTCCTGCGGTGATTTGGATTCGAGAATAGCCGTATCGATGTCATGCAGAAATTCAAGTTGTTGGTTGTATTTATTTAGCTTTTCTCTGGATCTCTTTCTTTCCGTAATTACCTCCGAAAACAGGATTACGCCTCCTATCCGGTTTTTATTTTCATACCAGGGATGCATTTCCCACCTTACCCAATCCATCGAGCCATCTAATCGTTCGAATGGATCTTCTTCCGAACTTTCAGTGGCTCCGGCCAGGCAGCGCTTATGAATACTTCTGATATATTCGTTCAGTTCAGGAAATACTTCATAATGATTTTTACCGATTATATCGTCATCTTTCAGCTGGTAATCCTTGTAATAGCGGCGACTTACTGCAATATAATTCATTTCGTTATCGAACATGGCAATAGCGGCTGGAGCATGTTCAACAAATAATTTAAGTCTTTGCTCGCTGGTTCGCAGTTTTTCTTCTGCTTTCACCTGTTCAGAAATATCACGCATGGAAGTGATATGAAACAATACCTTACCTTCGGCATCCCTTTGCACTGAGGAACCTACGTCCACCCAAACAACCGATCCGTTTTTATGGGTATACCGCTTCTTCATTCGGATGGTGTCTGTTTTACCCGTAAGCAACTCATCAGTCAGTTTTTTTGATTTTTCTAAATCATCAGGGTGGGTTATTTCACTCCAGGTTTTATTATTCAGTTCTTCCAGCGTATAGCCTACCATCTGGGCAAAGGCTCTGTTCACCTCCAGCTCTCCTGTAGGTTGTGTTAAGGATTTTCCGATGACAGAATTATCAAATACCGATCTGAATTTAGCTTCGCTGCTTTGCAGGGCTTTTTCAATTTTTTTGCGATCAGTAATATCAATTGATAAAAGAAAAAGACCTTCGGGTACCGGTTGAATGCTTAAATCGAACCATCCATCCGAATCATCGGGATAAACAAAATGATTTTCAACCCGCCGGGCAACTCTATCGTGCATACATTTTTGCAGGGTTTTGAATAATTCGGTTTCATCAATACCCGGATACACCTCCATCATGGTATGTCCTAACAATTCGGCTTTGCTTTTGCGACCATGCCCGGCCACTGAATCATTCACATACAGGTAGCGCCAATCGTAACCGATGATCTGACAACCTTCCAGCATATTATCGAGCGTATTGCGATATCTTTTTTCACTTTCTCTCAAACTTTCAAGAGACATCAGGCGTGAAATACCTATTTCGAGTTTATGTATAATTCTTTTTAACAAGCCGAGCTTTTCAGCGTTGAGCCACTCCAACCGGTTATCACCAACCATCATGATACCAAGTGGTTCTCTTCCGCTAAGCAGGGGCAACAGGGCAAAAGTTTCAAACCCTTTTTCACGGAAAAACTTCAGGGCTGCCTTTTCACTGTCTCCGGAACTTTTGGCCGTCTCGCCCGCGTTGTTTGTCCAAAAGATATGGTTATCCTCTGCAATGCCCGGATCAGATGGTGAAGTAGGATTAAAGATCAGTTCGTTAACGAAGGAAGGCATGCAGTTTTCATCCATTTGCGAAATACTCCTATCGGAATTCCGGTAAACACAACGGGTAATAGTTCGGGTATTGGCTCCATCCTGAAAGTATGGATTTACTTCTTCTTTAATCACCTCAATCCAGGATGAGGTGCACTCAAATGTTTCCAGGATAAAATCGAGGGAACGCTCCAGGAGGTCTTCCAAAAGGTTGCAACCATTGATAAGTCGTAGAAACTTTTCTGAAATTTCCAGGTCATTAAACACAGGTGTGGTACCGGGTTTATCATTCCCGATGCTTTTGAACTTTTTGAATTTCGAATCTTTGTTTTTGCCCATTGCTATTCTATTTTCATCCTATACATATTATTTGACAAATGAAAGCCCGTCATCAATTTTCACAAAGCCACAACAACCCATTGAACAAACATTTGAACAATAAAAAAGACTGTAAACCGGCAAGAAAAAAGGAGATAGAACAGACAAGCGAAGCAATCCGGTGTTTTTCATTTTCATCATTAAGGGTTTGAAAATAATCTCCTAAAGTATAAATTTTTTCTCTAATCTTCAATTATTACAAAAAATGAAGATTGCGCAAATCCATTTATTTTAATTGACCATAAAGTCAATCAAAAACATTCAGGGATTAATTATGCTTAGCGAACCTCTTGCAAATAAAGAGGAAAAAGAGATGCTGAATCAATGAGTGCAGCTCATTTCGGGGTTATGCGACAGGTTCCCCGATAAAAAGTTTTGAACTGCCTCATCGGCATTGCTGATATCAGTTATAAACACCTGTTTATGATGGGTTTCAAAATCGGCCAGCAATCGATGCCCCATTCCACGTGAGATGACAACACCGCACGATTCCAGGGCTGAGAGAATTCCTTCATGACTATGATGATGGTCGTGTTGGTGATCATTTGCACCTGATGCATGATGATGCGTAAATGTATTGGAAACATATGACCGGTTCACTATTTTCCCGTTATCGGTTTCATAGATAAGAAATCCCCTGGTTCTGCCGAAATGCCGGGCAATGTTAGTGGAATCATCGGAGGCAACTGCTATTTTCATAATATTTCTTTTTAATTAAAACAAACCAAATATTTAATTAAATGCAATATTAAAGTATCCTGAGTAAATTTTCAGACAATTTTGATTTTTTTTCTCAATAAAAAAGTGCCTGTACATTTTGCACAGGCACGAACCAAACTAAACCGGCACTGCTTTACTGTCTATTCGCCACAAACCTTCCGTCACATCGTACCAGACAGCACAGCCCCATGCTTTACATTTTACTGTTGGTTAAAAATATTTCCGTCAACCCGGTAGCCAGAGTAATCTTTATACCAATCCGGATAAATGCTTCCACCCGATTCGGCCCACGATGAAAAAAACAAATACGACTGTGTGATATCGGCTTTTTCGATGGGATAATCGAAAGGTTCCATGATCATTAATCCCCAGGGCAGATTGGCTTCCGTTACAAAATAAACACCTGTTGAAACATTTGAGACATCCTGTCCTGTTCCCAACAGATCGGTATTCATCAGGTCAGTCGGAGGAAAATAAGCCAGGTGAATTTCGGTATCGCGGTTTTGATCCCTGATGATAAAGGGATTGTAACCTTCAGGACCGAATAGTTCAGGGTTTAGGGGATCTGTAAAATGAATCACGATCTCAGTAGTATCTGAAGTTCCTCCTGGATTTTCGGGGATGGTGTTAAACATCGATCCTTCCGAGCGGGTAATAACATCTTCAACGCTTTCAGAAACGATCACAACTGCTTTCGATTGCCCCGCCTCAGTACCGTTTGGATTAAGCGTTACATATCCTCTTTCGAGAACCATTCCACTGACATTATCAACCATTTCAGGTGTTATATTTTCAAGGCTGAATCCGAAACCGTTGTTCAGTGAAGCACCAACGGCTTTTACAACAAAGTTGAGATAAACATCAACGATTTGATTATCTGCGTTGGCCACCTCTTTTCCGAATACAGCAACAACAAAATCATTAAAATCATAATCGCCCTGTGCCGGCCAGAGATCTTCAAATGCGATGGTTACCTGACCGCCCTCTCCGGGAATAAAATGATTAAATGCTCTTTCGGGATCCTGCGGATATGCATCCATTTCGTCAGGGATGCCATCATTATCGGTATCAACGATGGTTGGTTCGCCAAATCCATCGGGATTACAAGATGTGATAGGTAAAAAATTAGATGCATTTTCGATGCTGGTATAAGTGGCCCCATTGATAAAGTTTGACGCACCTCCATAATTCAGAGAACCACCTTCCACAGCAAGCTCGATATTGCCATTAATTTTGCTGTTGTTCCATAAGCTTACTTCGTCATATATAACGATTGAGCTGAGATCACCTGAACCCAACACGTTACAATCTGTTTCAAGTTTTTGGGCAGAAATCATAGAGCCACCGGAAAGTTCAATATCTTTATTGGTCCAGCAATTCAGATCTTCAGTAACCTTTATATATCCACTGTTAAGGATCAATTTTGCACTACTGGTAACCGACATTTCCTTATCACAAACAATTTTACAATTGTTAATGGTTTCCGTACTGCCGTTCAGATCGATATCGTCTTCAACTACCATACTTCCATTGTTGATCAATCCTGCCTGATCATTCACGGCTAGTTTTTCCGAAACATGTATCTCACCATCATTGATAAAAACCACATTATGATCAAGTTGAAATTTTTCACCAACTGCAATCTGTCCGCTATTTGAAAAAGAACAGCCGGTTCCATAAACCTGAAAATCACCTTCAATATTTAATTCACCGGTGTTAACAACAGAAGTTCTGTCGATTTCCAGTTTATTTGAAAATTTTATCAATCCGTAATTGTCAAATTCTGCGCGCAGGTAGCTGTTATTGTTTATTTCTAGCGTACCGTAGTTAACGATGCCCGACATTTCGGACCAGCAATTGAGCTTGTTGATGGTAACCTCCGCATCGGGGAAAACGGTGAGCGTTGAATTATTTCCCATTTCGAGGGTATTTAACGTGAGCGATCCACCTTCAGCAACAACAATATGACATTCGGAGTACATACCGATGGTATTGTTGGTAAAAGTTGCCGATCCGCAAATTCTGATGGTTCCTCCACCGTTCCAGGCGGCAAAGTCGATGTTACCGTTAAAGTTATCCTGAACACAATATGTTTTTCCACTTTCGATTGTAACATTCTGATTTCCTGAAATGTATTCATCACATCCGGATGAACAATCAGGCCCACTTAAAAAGTTCTTCACGGCCTCCTTTTGCATGCCGGTGCCCCATGCATTGGCGAGCTCAAAATCATAGTTGGCTTTTCCGCCTGCAATGGGTACCTCAACTGTTGTGCTGCCGCCAAAAGGATTTTCATACATAACAAAAACCGACTTCAGGTATGCCGGAAGATTCATCGTCCCGGTGAGGGGTTCCGACTGCATGGCCGAACCACTCATGATCCTTTTCCCACCGGAAAGCGGGTCGCCATCAAAAACGGTTATGCAGCTTTTCGGATCATACTTTTTACTTGCCGGAACCTGAATGTTCAGTTCAACATATTGATTTGTTTCCCACCTGAAATCCTGAGGTACCTGCATTTCGGCGAATGTCGAAACAGGTAAAGGTTCATTGTTATTTTCATTGGGATCTTTGAGACAGGAATTACACAATAGTGCAATTAATCCAATTAAGGACAATAATTTAAAAATCTTCATAATATCAATTCATAAGGGTTTGAAGTCCGCTTAAACGAAAACCCTTATGAAAAGATACAAAATTTCAACTCTTTTTTACTGGGATTTTTTCTGAGATTTTTAATGTTTGATTATTGTTCTGCTGTACAATCCGTTATTCGTTTCGACTCGAATAAAATAGGTTCCGCCTGGGAATGCTCCGAAATGAATAAAATCAAAATCGTCGGTTGGCCTCTTAAAAAATAACGAACGCCCCTGAAGATCGCAAACTGAAATCGATTTTACCGGAGCTGGTGAATTTATGCAGAGTTTATCTATTACCGGATTTGGATACGCAATAAAAAGATCGTCATCGATTTCAGTTGTTGAGGTGGGAAGATATTCGAATGAAAGTTCGTCCACGAGCAACATGCTTCCTTTAAAGAACGAATCGGTAACGATGGTAATATTCATGGTATCGGGATCTGCTGGCGACATCCAGGAAGTATACACTTCGAATGAAGTGAAAGAACCCAACGAGTCGGTCGTTGACCAGAAAGCCTGTCCGATCAGCTCACCCTCTTTTCTGAATTCTGCAAAAATTAAAACCTCATCACCGGAAGAAGGATGTTTCACAAAACCTTTCAGTTTAACAGGTCGTCCAGTAAATGGGATACCTCCATAAGTATATCCAAGTTCAATTCCACCCAGGGTTGACACACCCGGTATCAACATGTCATCCAGGTTAATGGTTTCGAGTTTCATGGCATAATTACCAGCCGCGGCGGTATCGAATCGTGATACCGTAAAAACTCCCGGTGGCAGAAATTGATTGGTTGTGTTCCAGTGATAAGGCAGTGTGCTGCTGTACCAGTTTTCAAAACCAGCATTTGGGATCGTATCCTGTGCGTTAAGCAAAGCCGAATAAACAAGGGCCAAAAGGAATAATGTAAGTTTTTTCATAGTGTGATATTTTTTAGCCAAAAGTACTAAGCAGGGCACATTCAATAAAATCGGATGCGCTTTATTGTCAGATTTCTCAGACCAACTGTTGAATTTTTAAGATAAACCGGAATAAAGAAAATTAAGTGAAGCTATTTTCATTCGTATATTTATTTGACATTGTGAGGAATATGTTTATTTTTGACACGCAAAACAAAAAACCATTGCTTTTTGACATGTTAGAGAACGGTGCTGAAAATCCTTCCGGACATTTGGGAGAGTGACCGGGAAATTCGGCTCCATAATTCGCGGAATTTGTTGTATCGGATGAGCTGAGCAATAGTGGGTTTGTTTGTTTTGAAGCGTAGACAATTGAATGTACCATAATAAAAGTCAAACCATTATGGAAAAACGCAAATGCCCCGAGTGCGGGTTTGAGATCATTGGCCGGTCGGATAAGGTCTTTTGTTCTGATCAGTGCCGGAACACCTACAACAACAACCTTAAGCGGGATTCGAACAATTATGTGCGACGGATTAACAACGTGTTGCGTAAGAACCGGCGCATACTTGAAGAACTCAATCCAAACGGAAAGTCTAAAGCACACAAAAGCAAGTTACTCGACAAGGGTTTTAATTTCGATTATTACACCAACGTGTACCAGACCAAAACCGGAAATACTTACTATTTCTGTTATGAACAGGGTTATCTTCCAATTGATGAAGAATTTATTGCGCTCGTGCGGAAAAAGGAATATGTAGACGGATGATGAAACCGATAACCGAACTGCATTAAATCAGAAAACGCATTCAGCCATGCTGGCCGGCTTGGAAGAATCAGTCGAAACAATACGATTCTTGTTCACGTGTCGTCGGTTGGCAACCAGTTGAAGATAACCGGACAAGAATGACCTTTGACAACTTCCCATTCTTCATCCCATATTTCGGGCATTGCAAATAGTTTGTCAATTAATTCCCGATTAAAACAGACGAACTGGTTCCAGAGGTAATACTTCCTATTCCGGTAGCAGTATTAACAATAACCTGCGAACCTAGTCTTGCAACAGGAAAGCCGCTTCCATTAGCGTTCAGTTTGATCAGCGGAGCAGATAATGAAAGTGTAGTGCCGGAAGTTCCTGTTATTGCCTGAGAATTCAATTGCAGGGTTCCCGTTGTGTTCTGAAAAGTCATACCCAAAGAACTCGAAATCCCTGCTGTGCCACCCGATACCATGTTTGCAGAGTTCAGGGCATCTACTGAAAAACTTCCTGCTGCAACATCAAAGTTGCCTGTACCTGCATCCAGTGAAATATTACCGTTACCGCTGTTCATGCTGATGTTTCCCCCACCGCTGTTGATGTTTACATCGCTACCGCCGGTATTGATGGTGATGCCGTTGTTGTCATCCACAATGATCTCTTTGGCTCCCACTTTAATGGTAACGGACTTACCCGAACCGGTCGATTCCACCAAAATGTCGTTACCAGAGCTCATCGTAAAAGTGTTTGCATTCATCAAAATTTTACTGCTGCTTAAGAGTGATTCGACAATAAAATTCCCTGTTGAATAGCCATAAATTCCGGAACCGTCGAGCCACCAGGCGTTGCTTCCTTTGATCAATTGTAATAATTTGCCCGGCCCGTCACATTGAATTTGCAGGTGTTCATCCGAAATGATCTTGTTGTACGTTCGCAGATTTCCCTTCACCAGCAATCCATCTGCCGGTGGAAGTTCATCGCTGCCCACCGATGTGCCGCCGTTTTCGTGAACCATCAGTTTTGATATATTATCCACTGAAACACCCAGGGCTTTGCTGTCGGCGGATGCGTTTACATCGAGTTGTTCATCAGGAGAGGGGGTGCCAATACCCACTTTCCCGTTTTCGTAATAGGCATCCGCACCGTTTTGTTTCCAGGTTGTGTGGTTGCGGTCGATCAATTCGGTCCATTCGCCGGCTGTAAAAAACCAGAAACTTTCGGTATCGGAGTCAAAAACCAGTAATCCGTTGGCCGGACCTGCAATACTTGTCCGTTGGGTGGATGTCATCCGTGGAATGAGAACTCCCTTTTCGGTCGATTTCACATCGAGCATGGCGCTTGCATCAGGATCGGAATTATCGTTACTGATAGCAATTCCCTGCGATAAACTGTGCATGCTGATGGCTATCAGGCAAAGCAAAAGAATCGTAAAGTGTTTCATTTGTATTCAGTTTGTAGTTAGTTTCAGTGAAATAAAACAATCGGAAACCCGGATCAGATTGTATCATTGTGTTAAAAAATGGTTAATCAGCCCAACAAAATCCGGCAAACAATTTCCGTTTGAGAACATTTAACATTTCAGATAAAATCCGTGGTGGTTTTCAGGGATGAATTCCCAAACATACACATCTACTTTTGCCGGTAATAAGATGACAATAATGGATCAAAAGGCAAGGATAATAGATGAACTGACCGTGAAGCGATGCGATGAGAATGAACCTTTTATGTTGGTTACTGTTAAAGGAATCATACCAATTAAGGGTACGAGCAAACCATTTCTCAGGCAAGTGAATCAGCAAGACAACGAACAACCGGAAGGCATCCTTGAATTTGATCTGATCTGCGATCAAATGGGCGAACCTGTGAGTGATACCGAAATAGAGGTGAGCATGGTGCTCGATTGCAGCAAACTACCGGCGTGGGTCAAAGCGATCCGCGTAAACGGAACCGATAATTTTAATATTGAAGCTATATAATTCGATTGTTTAACTCTTAAATCTTACTCACTATGAAAATTAACAAACCACATGTTTTCTTGCATGAGAGTCAAAATGATGATAATAAACAGATCCTGGTTGTTTTGGTTCCCAGAAATTACGAGAATGTTGAAAAGCAGGTGTACACTGATTCGGATGCAATTTTAAAGATAAAATTGAGTGGCGACAGCACTACCACACAATATTCAAAGCACACTTTTATAATTGATGCAAAAGATAGTAGCAATAATAGCAGGCTTGTGACGGTGCAAACTATTGATGGAAATAATAGACCCCTCGGTTTCACAAAAGTCAATACAAATGATGCCTCGACTTATTGGAATGAAAACTTTTTTTGTGGTGTACATTTAGAAACCGATGACATTAATAATCCAACATCCTACACAATGCATTTTTTAGCGTCGGATTTTCAAAAAACAGATTTTAGAATAACAAATGATGCACCGAATGGAACTGCTTACAAAACAGAGGTGTTGTTTTCTGGTTCTTTCTCATCCGGCAAATGGGACGAAGATATAAAGTCTATAACTGCGGATGTTTATAATGATGCTAATTGTACTCATTTCCTTTTTTGTTTAAATCAATATTGTGGTAATACTGTTCAAAAAGGACCATTTCTAACACCCGATGGCAAAGTGATTATCTACCATGCTGACGCTGATGACGATAAAAAAAACTATAATTTAAATTAGTGATAAGAATCATTTTACTTTTCGGTTTTTTAAATTGTCTGCGTTTTATTTTTGCAGAAGTTGCTCCCAATGAAAGGATGCAATCCATATTGGATAATTTACCTAAAGATAGTTTAAGGATCGACTCTCTAAATGAGTGGGCCCTTCAGCACCGTTACGCAAACCTCTCCCTCTCCATCTCCCTCGCAAAGATGGCCGGGGAGTTGGCGTTGAAAAGCAATAACTCTGAAGGATATGCCCTGTCGAACTACCGCCTCGGACTGCTTTACCGGATGAAAGAGATGCCCGATTCGTCTGTTTGGCATTACCGGAAAGCACTTCAAAACTGGCAAAGTACCGAAAACGCAGAAAGGATCGTCAACAGCCTCAATGCCATTTCGAAGGTGTACCGCATGCAGGGCAGCTACGACAGCGCCCTTTTTTACGGATACAAGGCGCTGGAGATATGCCGCCTCGACAACGATACGGCCAACATCGCCAAATCACAAACCAAGATTGCCATCATCTATGAACTGACAGGTGAATACGATAAAGCTGCCGAAATCCATGCAAACAACCTTGAACTGTACAAATCCATCGGAGATGAACAGGGTATTGC
>JAGQVF010000215.1:0-12676 GCA_020438135.1 Bacteroidales bacterium
CGATCTGCTCGATTTCAACATGCCTCTAAATGATGGATCTACAGTTCAATGTTTGAGCCAGGCTGTAACTCCAACACCGCCTGCAGTGAATGATAATTGTGGTAACCCTATACTTCCAACAGGGCCGGTGTATGACGGATCAGGATATAATGGCTGTGAAGGTTATGTAACTTATACCTGGACCTATACTGATTGCTCCGGAAATACCCATCCTTGGGTTTATACGTATATGATTGATCTTGAAACAACAACCAACCTGCCTCCTGATGAATATGTTATTGTAGAATGTCTAAGTCTGACTTATCAGCCAACTCCACCGCTTGCCAACGATAACTGCGGAAATCCGATTGTTCCTACAGGCCCGGTGATGGGTGGAAATTACAATGGCTGTCAAGGTACAGTAACCTATACCTGGACTTATGTTGACTGCGCATTAAACAGCATTGACTGGACATATACCTGGGATGTTCAGGATAACACAGCTCCCTGGATCATCGCACCTCCTGATATGACTGTTTTTGTAAACAATGGTTGTTATGCAACGAATTTTGATCTCGGACTTCCTCAAAAGGGTGATAATTGCTCCAATGCCCTCACTGTTATTGTTGATGGTTTGGTGAACTATCCTGTTGGATCTACAACAGTAACCTGGTGGGTTAAGGATTGTGCAGGTAATTTATCAGCCCCGGATTATCAGATCGTAACTGTTGTTTTGTGTGAACTTTCCGGTGTTATGTCATACAACGAAACCGGTGTTCTCATGAACAATGTTGATCTTGAACTAAATCCGGGTGGATATACCACCACAACTGATGCTTCTGGATATTATTCATTCCCGGGCCTTTGTGCAATGGATTACACCCTTACCGTTACCAACAACAATAAACCGGCAGGTGGCGTTAATGCGACCGATGCTGCCATGGCTAGCAATTACAATGTAATGGTACCACAGATTGAGATTGTTAAATGGATGGCAGGTGACGGATTGATTGATGGTATTGTTGATGCCGGTGATGCACAAAAAATGTTAGGAAACTTCGTTGGTCTGTGGATTACTAACCCCAATTATATTTTTACTCCATCATGGGCTTATTATTGGGCCGGTGAAATAACAGCCACCAATCCACCGACGATGTGGCCAACTATGGATATGAAAGTTACCATTGGAGGAAGTAATAGCGTGAAAAATATCTACGGCCAGTGTGTAGGTGATTTCAATGGAAGTTTTTCACCCAACAATGCAAAGGCATATGGCGAAAACCTGACCTTAACCTATGGTAACTATAATTTGTTACAACCAGGGGCCAGCTTCGAATTGCCGTTGATGGCAGAATCTGATATGGAAGTTGGAGCCATTTCCCTCGTATTAAATTTCCCGGCTGATGAGGTATCAATTACAGGAGCTTATCTGAGTAATGATCCATCTTCACCGGTTATGTATAATGTTGAAGGAAATGAACTCAGAATCGGCTGGTATTCATCTACCCCAATCTGGTTAACCAAAGGTGAAAATCTGGTAACACTGCAAATGAAGTTAATGGGCGAAACTTCGCAAGATGGAATAAAACTCAGCCTAGTTGCAGATCCACTCAATGAACTTGTGGATGGAAGCTATCAGGTGATCGAAAACGCAGCTCTTGTGGTTGATATTCCAAGTACATCAGCGATGGGTGTATTTGCAAATGCCTCTTCAAATATTGAGTTTAGTAACCATCCTAATCCATTTAATGGTACTACCATATTGAAATACAATGTGCCGATGAACGGTCAGGTTGTTATTGAGATTTTCGACCTTGTCGGAACACAGGTAACACAATTGGTGAATGAAACGCAATTAGCCGGTTCATATACATTGAGAATGGATGCCGGAACCTTAAAACCTGGCGTGTATACGGCAGTGTTAAAATTGAAAAATTCCGATTCAGTCATGACCCGTGCGATCAAAATGATTAGCAGGTAAATGATTGATTTATAAAAGAACAGGAAGATTTCTTCCTGTTCTTTTTATTTATTATCGGACACTAATTCTTATCTTTAACCACGCAAGCAATTCAATCTTCTACGAGCATCCTTATGGCTATCAGGATTTTTCTTTTGACCGTTTTCGTAACTCTGATCAGGTTGACACCCTGTGCGCAAAATGCACCTGTAACAACTGCCGGTTCGGCAGAAACCTATGGTGAAACAATCGTTATCCCTGTTACAATAGTTGATTTTAACAATATCGGAAGTTTTAATTTACTTCTTACTTACGATGAATCTATTGCTATTGCCACTTCTGTTTCATCCGGTTCATCCTTAGGCGGAGCGTTTACATCGAATTATTCTGTGCCCGGATCGATCAGTGTCGGATGGTATACCATTCCCGGATTAACGTTATCTGATTCCACCGTGATATTTTTTGTTGAATTTGCTAAAATTGCCGGAGGTATTACAGATCTTGTATGGGTTGATAACGGAAATTCATGTATATACCGGGATGGAAATCTAAATACTTTAAATGATATTCCAACATCTGATTATTACATCAATGGCTCAATTAATTTCTTATTGAGCGATGGCCCCATCCTCTCTATTGCTAATGTTACGATTTGTGAGGGCTCCGGAATGATTAATATTCCGGTTTATGTTTTTGATTTTGATCAAATTGGGACTTTTAACCTTACGATACTGATCGATTCCCTTGTGCTTGATTATCAATCTTTCATTAATAACTCCGGATTCCCGGCATTATCAGTTAATGAATTAAACGCAGGAAAGTTTGTGGCTGATGGCTTTACTGAATCTCCTGATGGATATAGTTTGAATGATAGTAGTGTACTTCTTACACTCCAGTTTGATATTCTCGGAGATACTACCGCAATTAGCTGGTTTGATGATGGTGAATCGTGCGAATTCAGAACTCATGCTCCGGGATATTTTCTATTAAATGATGATCCTCAATCTTATTTTTATCAAGACGGTTCATTTAATCAATTGATGGCTCCGGCTATTCTTTTGCAACCCTTCACACCTGACACTGTAATTGCCGGTTCGGGAACCGCATTTTTCCTGGTTGAAGCTGTTGGTGATGGACTTTCATACCAGTGGCAGGAATATATCAACGATTGGAATGATATAAATGATGGCGGAGTATACAGCGGAACTCAAACTTTTCAGCTTATGATTACCAACCCGCCGATAACGATGAATGGCTTTAAATATCGCTGTATTGTTTCCGGCTTCTGTGACCCTCACGCTGTTACTGATGGCACGGCTCATTTGATTGTAGTGCTGGATGTTGGAATTATTGATAAAAATCATTTAATTGACTGTTGTTTTGAACCACAATTATTGCCCAATCCTTTTTCTGAAAATTTATACTTATGTTTTAATTCTCCGTCAATTGGAGAACTTTTTATTGAATGGTATGATGTATCGGGAAAAAAAATAGCACAGTCCGAAAGCGAAATTGTGGCTATTGGGAAAAACAAAATCAAAATTGATCAAACTGTTGCCAATTCCGGAGTGTATACAGTTGTGTTTACATTTACCAACAAGAGAAATAGATATATAAAAGTCCGAAAGGTTTTGTGCTGCCATAAATGAAATTACTAACCATGAAAAAGATCACACTTATTCTTTTACTATTATGCGAGGGTCTTGTGTTTGATCTATATCCGCAAAATGCTCCGGTTACCAGGGCCCCGGAAATAAACACACCGGCTGGAATGTATTTTGAAGCCCCCATCAGGGTGAAGGATTTTAATGATATCAGTGCGTTATCACTTACCCTTTTTTACGATAGCAATGTGTTAATTTACCAATCATACACAAACTCAAGTGATTTTCCCGGATTGATCATTTTTGAACCCATTTCCGGTGAAATAAGGGCGGCAGCATTTGTACCACAGGGAAATCCGCCGGTTACTCTAAATGACGATGCCATATTGTTTACACTGCATTTCTATTGCATCAGCAACACGGCAACTGAATTCACCTGGTTTGATGATGGTGAGTCATGTGAGTATGCCGACGGAGCAAACAATACGCTGGTTGACTCTCCGACCTCCTTATTTTATAAAGATGGATATGTTAATCAATCTTTTGTATCAATTGGTTTAAAAGTTTTCCTGGAAGGGGCATTCGCTAACAATGAAATGAAAACCTTCCTGAATGATGCAGGCTTGATGCCTGTTGCCCAGCCTTATTTTACAGCACCCTGGAGTTATGATGGAGAGGAGACGGTTTTCTCTTTACCACAAAATGCGGTCGATTGGGTTTGGGTGCAGTTGCGCGAAACTTCCGCAGGGCCGTCAACTGCCACAGCAGATAAGATTATAGCTTCTCGTGCTGGTTTTCTCATGAAAAACGGATCAGTAAAAGATATTGACGGAATCAGTAACCTGAGGTTTCCTGTTACGGTTTCGGCCAATTTATTCATTGCCATCTATCACCGGAACCATATTGCTGTCCTGTCTTCTACGCCGGTATCTCTTTTAAACGGTTCCGGATATTATGATTTTACGTCGGCTGAAAATAAGGTTTTTGGCGGATCGAACGGATATAAACAAATTTCGCCTTTCGTGTGGGGTATGGCGGCTGGAGATGGAAACAGTGATGGCCACATCGATGATTCCGATATTCAGTATTACTGGAATGTTGCAGCCGGTTCCGCAGGATACCTGAATTCCGATTTTTCTTTTGATGCCCAGGTTAGTAATTGTGATAAAAATGATTTCTGGAATCCGAATAGAGGACTCTCGAAACAAATTCCAGACTGAAATCGAATGAATGAAAAAGTATAGAAAATTATTAAAAATAACCCTGATTTTGATCATTATCTATATCATTTTCTTTATTGCATTGCTTTGAAAATCAATTTTTTGAATTTAATAAATGTTTCTGAAAAATATATAAGGAAATATTTTATATATAAAGCTAAATTTGTTATTTTAGCTATGTCATACTAAAACTGAAATGCAATGAAAAATTTGATCGCTATTACCACCATCGCCCTTCTGTTTTGTTTTTCAGAGATAAATGCCCAAAATGCGCCGGTAACTACAGCAGGGGTGATCGTAACATATGGTCCTACCCTTGTACTTCCTGTAACGGTAACTGATTTTACGGATATCGGTAGTTTTAATTTGCGGATTCTTTACGATCCGGCAATTATTAATGCCATATCAGTTTCGAAAGGACCACAGCTTGTTAGCGGCACGATCTCTTCAAATCTATCCGGTCCCGGGATTATTTCATTATCCTGGTATACCGCTTTTGGTGTGAGCTTACCTAACAATTCGGTTTTGGTTAATATAACATTCGAAAAAGTTGCAGCCGGCACATCCGCAATCACCTTTGAAAATGATCCCGATTATTATTGCCGTTATAGGAATTCGAATCTCGATCTGCTAAATGACCTCCCAACCTCCACCTATTATATAAATGGTTCGGTTACCATATTAGAACTTATTGACACTGAATGGACAGGCAATTTTGATAGTGATTGGTCAACATCAGCTAACTGGACTAACGGTGTACCCGATGAAACCAAAAAAGCTGTGGTTCCCGATGTTTCTCCCAATCCATTTCCTGATGTAAATCTGGATGATGCTATATGTAATGTCCTTCAAATCGAATCAGGCACCAATGTTCACATTAAACCGATGGGCGCTTTAACTGTTCTCGATCAACTGGATTGTGACGGCGAATTTCTTATTGAATCAACCGTAGCCGGAGATGGTTCTTTTATCAATGGTCGTTCTATAAGCGGAACAGGTACGGTTTCAGTTGAAAGATATATTACCTCTGAATGTTGGCATTACATTTCACCGCCCGTAACAGGTATTCTGTCAGGTGTTTATCTTGATCTTTTTTTGATTGAATGGGATGAACCCGCAGGTGAGTGGTCGAATATTGTGCCGGAAGATATACCTTTAAATGTTTTGGAAGGCTTTGGAACGTGGGCCAGCGACACACTTACCGGAACAACAACCATCGTTTATGAAAGTGATGTAACGAACCTGAATTATGGTACCTATGTTTCTGGTCCGCTTTCAAGTAATGGACCCGATATCCCTGTTGGTGAAAGCAACAGGGGGTATAATTTTATCGGAAATCCCTATCCTTCGGCGGTCGACTGGGACCTGGAGGCAGGCTGGAGTAAATCGTGGCTTGATGATGCAATTTATATCTGGAACTCCTCAACTGGTAATTATGGTAGTTATGTAAATGGAAGTTCTAACAATGATGTTACAAATATTATCCCGGCAGGACAGGGTTTTTTTGTACATAATAATTTCGATGGGTATACAACTGTGCTGTCAATAAACAACAGTGCCCGCCTGCACGATGCCAAACCATTCATTAAAAAGGGATCGGAAAATCAACCTGGTATTACGTTTTCCATTGAATCGGGCATCAATTCATTTTCAGATGAAGTTGTTATCGCATTCAATGAAGAAGCTACGAATAATTTTGATCCGGCTTATGATGCACTGAATTTGAATGGCGATGACGAAGCTCCTGATCTTTTTACAGTTTCTGAGGATATGGAACATTTATCGATACAAGCTTTTCCCTTACCGGATGAAAACGATGTAATTCCATTGGGGTTAACTGTTGGTGTTGATGGTATTTATACCCTTTGGGCTGATGGCATCGAAACGTATGCGGAGTCAGGGCGTGTAGTATTATTTGATCAGTTTGAAAATGTTTCAACAGACCTCAACATACAAAATAATTATTCCTTTTTTGCTTCATCTGACGATCCAAACGAGCGGTTTAGCCTCCTTTTCGAACCAGATCCGGGATACACCCGTGAAATATTATCCGACGGGAATGTGATGATATACGCTATTCACCAAAAGATTGCCGTTAAAAGCAAGGATGGAAGTCAACTTAACGGTAAACTGGTTTTGTATGATCTTTTGGGTCGCACCATCCAATCACATCTAATTCAAAATAATCATTATTTTGAAACATCACATAACACCAACGAAATTATATTAGCCTCATATTACGACCAGAAGAAAGGAACAATTTGTTACCGAAAAATCTTTACGAAGTAAAAAAGCGATATCAGTATCCAAAAAGATAAAACCTTCCTTTTCACAGGAAGAGGAGTTAAATGAAGCAACACCGGTTTGGGTATAAAGGGGTTTTCCTACCGTAATATTTCCGACTATTATATTGTCATAATATCTTTCTCTTTGGCTTCAAAGAGTTTGTCAACTTTTTCTGTATAATCGCCGGTAAGTTTCTGAATATCGTCCTGTAATTTTTTTACATCATCTTCAGGAGTTCCTTCCTTTTCGAGTTGTTTGGCGTCGTCGTTACCGGCACGGCGCGAATTACGAATGGCCACTTTGGTATCTTCGGCTTCTGCTTTAGCTTTTTTTACCAAATCTTTACGACGTTCTTCCGTAACAGCAGGAACAATAATACGGAGTATTTCCCCTTCATTTTTCGGATTGAAGCCGAGGTTAGCAGCCAGTATTGCTTTTTCGATGTTGGATATCTGGCTTTTGTCCCACGGTTGTACAATGATCTGCCTCGGATCGGGTGATGTGATATTGGAAGTTTGATTGATCGGGGTCATGGCGCCATAAAAATCGACCATCACTCCATTGAGCATGTCAGGACTGGCTTTACCTGCACGTATATTTTGAAACTCTTTTTCAAGATGTTCGATTGAACGGTCCATTTTATCCTGGACATCATCGTAAACCATTTGGCATTCTTCTAGCATAACCGGAATTTTTGATATGTGCTGCAAAGATAATAAATGTAGGAAAATCCAAACTTTCAAATTTCAAACCAATGGTTGAGCCATATCAACCGTGATTTTTAAGAAAGTATTAGTTTGAAACCAGTGTGCCGACCTCTTCTCCGTTAACGACCTTCATGAGATTACCCTTTTTATTCATATCGAAAACATACACAGGTAAATTGTTTTCGCGACACATCGTAAACGCTGTCAGATCCATGATCTTCAGTTGTTTTTCATAAGCTTCATCGAAAGTAAGTGTTGTAAATTTTGTAGCTGATGCATTTTTTTCAGGGTCTGCAGTATACACTCCATCTACTCGGGTTCCTTTCAGGTAGATGTCTGCTTCAATTTCAATTCCCCTCAAAGCCGATGCTGTATCGGTTGTGAAATATGGATTTCCAGTTCCACCACTGATGATCACAACACGACCGTGTTCAAGATAATCTATAGCTTTTCTGCGGCTCATGAGTTCCGAAACAGGTCCTATCTGAAATCCTGATAAAAGTGCTGTCCTGATTCCGTTTTTTTCAAGTGATGCCTGCAAGGCAAGACTGTTAATAACGGTTGCCAACATGCCCATGTAATCACCCTGAACACGGTCCATCCCTTCACTGTTTCCCTGTAAACCCCTGAAGATATTGCCACCTCCGATCACAATGCCGATTTGTATACCTTTTTGAGCTACGCCGGCAATTTCTTCTGCATAATCGTTCAGCCTTTCGGGATCAATCCCAAACAGTTTGTTTCCCATCAGTGCCTCACCGCTGAGTTTTAATAAGATCCGCTTGTATTTCATCGATATGCTAATTAAAATTTATGGTTCAAACTTACGGAATTTAATGAATTGTTCTCATTGGGCATATCATTATTGCTTCAATTTGTTTATAAACGACTGATATTTCAAATGATAACCGTGTTATTTTAGTGTTAAATTTCACGTGTTTTGCCGATTTAAGACCCGAATGTTGTACCTTCATAGGCAAAATTTAAACATATGAACCCACTTATCAAGGATCGGATTACCTGGCTGGGGCAGGCCAGCGTGAAAATTAAATCACAAGGTAAAATTATTTACTTTGATCCGTATAACATGCGTGCCCGCGATAATGCCGATATCGTTTTTATAACTCATTCTCATCATGATCATTTTTCGGTTAATGATCTTAAACTTATTGCCAATCAGGATACCTTGATCGTAGCACCCGAAGATTGTAAGGAAAGACTGAGTGACAATGGTTTCGGCAATGTAGTATTGATTCGTCCAGGGATTGAAAGTCTCGCTGACAACATCAGCTTCAGTACCATTCCGGCTTACAACGTGGTAAAGACAAATTTTCACCCGCGAAGCAACAATTGGGTTGGATATGTTGTCGATATTGAAGGCGTCAGGGTATATCATGCCGGTGATACCGAACGAATTCCCGAAATGAAGGGTATCCATTGTGATGTGGCCCTTATTCCGCTCGGCCAAACGTATACCATGAACAGTGTGCGAGAGGCAGCGGATGCAGCACTCGATACGGGTGCTACAACTGTGATACCGATTCATTACGGCATGTACGAAGGCACCAGGCATGATGCTGATGTGTTCAGAGAAATGCTGCACGATGCAGTTGAAGTTGTAATAAAATAGATGGAAAAAAAGTACCACGCTGAAATAACTTCCTTGTTTCAGGAATACGCTGATTATCTTTTCAATTATGCGATAACCAGGGTAAACGATCAGGAAACTGCCGAGGATCTTGTTCAGGAAACTTTTATATCTGCTCTCAAAAATTACGGATCATTCCAAAATAAAAGCAAAGCCAGCACATGGCTGACGGCTATTCTTAAAAACAAAATCATCGATCTTTACCGGAAAAAAGTCAGAGAATACCGTCAGGAAAGTTTGGATGATCTCACCCGATTCGAAGATTTTTTCGATGAAAAAGGCCATTGGAAAAAAGATGCCCTGCCATCGGATTGGAAAGTTTCTACCGACAGGCTGGTTGAACAAAAAGAGTTTTACGACATCCTTCAGCTTTGCCTGACGAGGCTTTCAGAACTTCAACGAATTGCGTTTGTGATGAAACACATGGATGACGCCCGCACTGAAGAGATTTGTAAGGAACTTGATATTACTGCGTCAAACTATTGGGTTATTGTTCACAGGGCTAAGCTGCAGTTGCGGCAATGCATCGAAAAGCACTGGATCAATGCCTGAAAACAGATTATTTTATTTTCGATATAGAACCACTTGAAAATGAAAAAAGGCCTGATGATAAGTTGCAAGGATGCGACAGAACTTGCTATGAAAAGTGCTTACCGGAAGCCCGGAGCATACGACCGGTTGCGCCTGCGATTTCATATGCTTTTGTGCAAATTCTGCAAACTTTTTCAAAAGCAAAACACCATAATCGATGATGCAGCTTCCCGGCTTGACGAATTTGCCCCAAAGCAAATGACTGAGGATTCCAAAAAACGGATTTTGAAAAAAGTACTGGATTGAACCCGTGCTGAAGCTGTCCTTTTCCCTGATTTTTTTTATTTCCGAGAACAAAACTATATGCTCTTATGTTTTTCAATGTAAGATATTTTAGCAACTATCGACTAAGCTATTGAAACTTAAACAAACTTAAATTTACTATCATGAGCAATAAAGAAAAAAACACATTGAAGAACATTCTGCTTACAGGATCCATTGTAGCCGGTTCAGTTATAGGTCTTTCAGGATTGCAGGCCAATTCAACCGAAACATTTAAATACAGCGAACTGGGCAGCGGTGCAGAACTGCGATCAGAACTGCTTCAGAGTGAATCATCAGAAATGAAGGTGGTTGATATGAGCTGTGGCGAAGACAGCAAGGAAGCAAAAAAAGCTGACAAGAAAAAAGCCAAAGAAGGTAAAGCTGAAGCAAAAGAAGCAAAAACTAAAGAAAGCAAGGCAACTGAACATAAATGTGGTGAAGGAGCCTGTGGCGAAAGTTCGAAAAAGAAAGACGATAAAGCTACCAAAGAAAGCAAATCGAAAGAAGCAAAATGCGGAGAGAGCAATTTTGCTGAATAATTCCATGACTATTTCTTTCCGGGCAATCTGTGATAGATTGCCCGGTTTGATTTAATACCACCAAACCATGAATTCATTTGTTGGAATCGGATACCGAAAAGAATTTAGCGACGATTTCGTCAACAGGGAAATTATCCGGCCTTCGTTTGTTGAGGTTGCCCCCGAAAACTGGATGGGCATCGGTGGTTACTGGCGCAAGGTTTTTGAAAAAATTACTGAAGAATTCCCGGTAACTTCACATGGTTTGTCGCTCTCGTTAGGTAGTCCTGATGACTTGGACTGGTCGTTTCTCAAAAAGATCAAAACCTTTTTACGTGAATTTAACATCACTATTTATTCTGAACATTTGAGCTATAGTAAGTGTGATAATGCGCATCTTTATGACCTTTTACCAATTCCTTTCAGGGAAGATGCAATCAAACATATCAGCCGCAGAATCCGGGATGTTCAGGATTATCTTGAGATGAAAATTGCCATCGAAAATGTATCTTATTACACACCCGTGGCGGCAGAGATGTCAGAGAGTCAATTTATTGCGTCGATACTCGAAGAATCGGATTGTCACCTTTTGCTCGATGTCAACAATGTTTATGTAAATGCTTTTAACCACGGCTATGATGCCCGCGATTTTATCAGTAGCCTTCCACTCGATAAGGTGTCGTATATCCATATGGCCGGCCATGAGCAGGTTGAACCCGACCTGATCATTGATACACATGGACAAAACATTGTTTATCCGGTATATGAATTGTTTGATTTTTCTGTGGAGCGTCTTCACCCGGTTCCGGTGCTCCTCGAAAGGGATTTTAACCTACCTGCCATGTTTGTTTTGCAGCAGGAAATCGATAAACTCAACCAAATAACCCAAAAACACTGGAACACAACCAATGTATTTAGCAAAGGATACATACCAACAGCAATCTGACCTTGCCACCTATTGCCGTTCCGGAAAACTTTCGGATAACCTGGAGGTGCTACCGCGACGTGTAAAACACTATCGAAGGCTTGTTTATAATGTGGTGAATGATAGCCTGGTATCTGCTTTTCCCTTAACTGTGGATTTTCTGTCCCAAAAGCAATGGAATACACTGGTTAATGATTTTTTTTCAAGGCATAAATCTCAGTCGGCCCGGGTTTGGGAAATGCCGAAAGAGTTTTGTGAATTTTTCTCTGCTTCACCCACCCCTTTATTTTCAACATATCCTTTTTTAACCGATCTTCTTTGGTTCGAATGGTTCGAAATTGAAATCTTTATGATGGAGGATCAGGTATTTCAGAGATCAACAACTGATGGAGATTTGTTAAAAGACCCATTGTTGATAAATCCGGAACACAGGATCCTTCCATTGAGTTATCCCGTTCACCTTAAAAATGCACGAAAAATTAACCCGGACGAAAAGGGAGCTTATTATGTTTTGCTTTTTCGTGAAACCGGGACCGGAAAAGTACAGTTCCTGGATATTTCCGCATATTTTTCATTGTTGATCGACAACCTTAAAAAGGGATATCCCTTATTTCCTGTTCTCAAAGAATTCCAGCAACACATGGATGGATCCTCGCTGGAACAACTCATAGAAAACACGCTGCCTTTCATTAATAAATTAAGGGAGATTGGTTTTGTTATGGGTTTCAAAGAAAATCAATAATACTTCAGGTTTTATTTGCATTGTTGTGTTTTTGGAAATTTTGGTTTCTAAATACAATATTGTTTAAAAATAAATTGTAAAGATTAAACAAAGGCTGCTTCTTATTTGTTTAATACCTGTTTTAAAGAGGTTTCATGACAATAAAAAAAGCAATCGTAATTGGAGCCGGGTTTTCCGGTTTGTCGGCAGCAAGTTTTCTTGCAAAGGAAGGATTTAAAGTAACTGTCCTGGA
>JAGQVF010000215.1:12845-21451 GCA_020438135.1 Bacteroidales bacterium
TACAGGATAGTTTGGGGAAAAAATGATCACACCGATCTGCCGGCAGACTTTTTTGCTTTAAGCGATATTTTCGAAAAATATGAACCCGGCAGTAGCGAAAAGCTGACTTTGTTTTTGAACGAGGCTGAATATAAATATAAGGTTGGGATTCAAAAGCTTGTGTATAAAAAAAGTAGTTCGCCTTTGGAATTCATCGATCCGGAACTGATGAAAGGGATTTTCAGGTTGCATGTTTTTACCTCTTTTCATAACCACATCCGAAAATATTTCAGCAACAGCAAACTCATTCAGATGCTCGAATTCCCGGTACTTTTCCTGGGAGGAACACCCAAAACCACACCGGCACTCTATTCGTTGATGAATTACGGGGATATCAAATTGGGAACCTGGTACCCGGTGGGTGGAATGTACAGCGTTGTGGAAGGAATGGAAGATCTTGCAAAATCGCTTGGTGTTGAATTTCAATATGATGCCCCGGTTCATTCGTTGAAAGTTTCCGGCGATCGAGTGAAGCAAGTGGCGGTAAACGGTCATGGTTACGAAGCAGATGTGGTTGTCGCCAGTGCCGATTATCACCATGTTGAACAGCAACTGCTTCCGGAAAATGCCCGAACCTACTCCGGTAAATATTGGGACAAAAGGGTAATGTCGCCATCATCGCTGATCTTTTACCTGGGGTTCGATAAAAAAATCTCCAATTTGCAGCACCACACCTTGTTCTTCGACGAGGACTTTGAGCTGCATGCCAACGAAATTTATAACGATCCCAGGTGGCCGGCAAAACCAAGCATTTACCTGAGCAACACTTCAAAGACCGACGACTCGGTTGCTCCGGCCGGAATGGAGAACATCATGGTGTTGATTCCTGTGGCTCCCGGATTGAAGGATACCGATGAGGTGAGGGAGAAATATTTCGGGTATATCATTGATAAACTGGAGAAATACACCGGCGAATCGCTGCGCGATCATGTTGTTTTCAAAAAAAGCTATGCCCATCGCGATTTCATCAAAGACTACAATGCATTTCGGGGAAATGCCTACGGACTGGCCAACACCCTGATGCAAACCGCGTTTTTAAAACCCAAACTGCAATCTAAAAAAGTAAAAAACCTGTTTTATGCAGGTCAGCTTACGGTACCCGGACCGGGCGTTCCTCCGGCCATCATTTCGGGCGAAGTGGCTGCCAAAGAAATTGTTAAACAATTTAAACTTTAACCACCATGAAACATATATTTGATATGATATCAAAGAAGTCGAGCAAGCTCACAACCGTGACTTACAGCACTTCATTTTCGCTGGGGATCAAGGTTTTTCACCGGAAACTGCACGATCCGATCTATGCGATTTATGGGTTCGTCCGTTTTGGCGACGAGATCGTTGATTCATTTCATGGGTTCGATAAAAGGAAACTGCTTAACAAGTTCAGGAAAGATACATTCGAAGCGATCGAAGACGGTATTTCCCTGAACCCGATCCTGAATAATTTTCAATGGGTGGTGAATAAATACAACATCGATCACGAGTTGATCCGCTTGTTTTTACACAGCATGGAAATGGATCTCGATCAGAAAGAGCACGATCAAAAATCGTTTGAAGAATATATTCTTGGATCGGCTGAGGTGGTCGGACTGATGTGTTTGCAGGTATTTGTGGATGGTGATAAAACCCGGTACGAAGAGCTTAAACCGGCCGCCATGTCGTTGGGATCGGCGTTTCAAAAGGTGAACTTTCTGCGCGACCTGAATGCCGATAAAAACCTGCTGGGCCGTTCTTATTTCCCCGGAATCGATGTGATTATGCTGAATGAAGAAACCAAAGGGCAAATC
Organism: Bacteroidales bacterium; assembly: GCA_020438135.1. Classification (GTDB taxonomy): domain Bacteria; phylum Bacteroidota; class Bacteroidia; order Bacteroidales; family JAADJA01; genus JAADJA01. The sequence continues at coordinate 14,672 of JAGQVF010000215.1, forward strand.
ATTACCGATATCGAAAACGATTTTAAAAAGGCATACGAAGGGATCCGGCAATTGCCCAAAGGAGCAAGGCTGGGCGTGTATGTCGCATACATTTATTATTTGTCGCTGCTTCGCAAGATTAAACGAACACACTCTTCGGTTATCATGAAAGAACGGGTGCGCATTCCGAATCGTGAGAAATACGGATTGCTGGTTTCTTCGGCGGTACGTCATGCTTTTAATTTGTTATAAATGAAATTGTATTTTGCTTACATTGTGAGTTTATTGGTTGGAGTCCAGGCATTTGCTTTTGGTCCGATGGATGCCCGAAAGATGTATTTCGAAGGGTGGGAGGGAAGCTGTGGAGCTACCATGTTGGTGGACACCCTTCAGCAAAATGAAATAAAAGATGACCCGGTGATGATGGCTTATAAAGGAGCTGCGCTTACAACACTGGCCAATTGCAAGGATACCCCTTTTTCAAAGCTTTCTGTATTTAACAAAGGAAAAGATCTGCTGGAAACGGCCATCGGGATGGATGCCGAAAGTGTGGAAGCCAGGTTTTTAAGGTATACGGTGCAAACCAACATCCCCGGGATTTTGAACTACAACAACCTTGAAGAAGATAAGCATTTTATCATGGAAAGATTAACTTTGCCGCAAAGTCCGGTAGATGCTGAGCTGAAAAGCATTATAGCCACCTACATGCTCGAACACGGCGATCTGTCGGATGCTGAAATTTCGGAACTTAAAAACGTAATGGCAAAAAAATAATGGAACATCAGGAAATGGTTGTATTGGTTGATCCTTATGATCGGCAGCTGGGGAAAATGGAAAAAATGGAAGCACATGAAAAGGGTATTTTGCACCGTGCCTTTTCGGTTTTTGTTTTTAATGACAAAAATGAGTTGATGTTGCAGCAACGTGCTTTGTCGAAATATCATTCGCCCGGTTTGTGGACCAACACCTGTTGCAGTCACCCAAGGGATGGTGAAATGCCCGAGGAAGCAGCGCACAGAAGGCTTGTGGAAGAGATGGGATTTGATTGTGAGATCGGAAAAGCATTCGATTTTACTTACAAAGCCGATGTGGGACAGGGCCTCACGGAACATGAGTTTGATCATGTGTTTATTGGAAAATCAGGGAAAACTCCTGAAATCAACACGGATGAGGTGCATTCCTGGAAGTATATGAAAATGGACGATATCAGAAATGAAATAAAAACCGATCCTGAAAAATACACCGTTTGGTTCAGGATCGCTTTCGATGAGGTGGAAAAACATCTCAATAATAGAATTGTTAAACAAGAAACAATATAAAATTATGAACTGGATTTTTGCAGTTTTGATCGTACTTGCCGCATTTTTATTCATGGAATTTATGGCGTGGTTTACCCATAAATATGTGATGCATGGCTTTTTGTGGTCGTTACACAAAGACCATCATATCCGCGACGGACGCACCTTCGAATGGAACGATGTGTTTGCCGTGATCTTTGCCATCCCCAGCATTGTATTGATATACCTGGGATTCGATCAATTTGATTACAGGTTCTGGATCGGGATTGGCATTTTAACTTACGGAATGGCCTATTTCCTTTTCCATGATGTGTATGTGCATCAACGATTGAAAATGTTTAAGAATTTTTCAAATCGTTACCTGCGGGCCACCGTCAAAGCACACAAAGAACATCACGCACCGCACGCCCATTACAATTATGGTTTTCTGATCGCCCCGATCAAATATTACCGCGACGAGTTTAAAAAGAATTAAACCCCACCCGCACGCGACAAGAGGAACCCATGTACACGTACCTTATCATCAATTTGTTGTCGATCTCCGTTCCGTTGATCGCCAGTTTCGATAAGCGCCTGAACTTTTACAAAAGGTGGAAATTCTTTTTCCCGGGTTTGATACTCACCCTGCTGTTTTTTATTGCATGGGATGTTTTATACACCCATTGGGGCATCTGGGGTTTTAATGCGCGTTACCTCACCGGTATTAACATCATCAACCTGCCGCTTGAAGAATGGCTGTTTTTTATTGCCATACCGTACGCCTGTGTTTTTACGTATGATGCGCTTAAATATTTGGTTAAGAAGGATTATTTTAAACCTGCTGAAAAATATATTTCAGCCATACTCATCGGGGTTTTGGTAATTGTTGCTATTTTAAACTTTAGCCGGCTCTATACATCGGTTACATTCATACTCACCGCCATATTTATCGCCCTGCATCAATATGTTTGGAAATCCCAATGGATCAGCCGTTTTTATTTCACCTACCTGATCATTCTGATTCCTTTTTTTATGGTGAACGGGATCCTCACCGGTTCATTCATCGAAGAGGAGGTGGTTTATTATGACAATTCGATGAACCTCGGCATCCGGTTGTTTACCATCCCCATCGAAGACAGTGTTTATGGTTTATTGCTCATCATGATGAATGTGGCGTTTTACGAGTGGTTTCAGAAAAGGGCTAAATTGTAAGAGGCCGCCTACCTTTTTACCAACTTCCGGTTTCTTCTCCAGAAAAGAATCAGTGCAACAACAAGCAATCCCTGCCCGACCAGGAAGATCCACCAGGCAAAGGATTGTGGAACATAGTGCATGGCGTATTCCATCATGATATCGGGTTTAGATGGATTAAACAGCTCCCCGAAACGGAATTTCTGAAGAAGAAAAGAAACATAGTCCTCGGTGTAGGAGATGATCATCACGAGTGAACCGAGGATCAACAGGAGCCATTCCCGGCCGATGATCCTGGTTTTGCTGTTGGTGTTGGTGAAGTGGCTGATCATCAAAGCCAGAGCGATCATGGTGAGTGAATTGATCACCGGCCCGATCACAGGTCCCACCCACGTAACCGGTATCAGGAACAGAATGTCCCAGGTGAGCAATGATTCCGGCCAACCCAAAAGGAAATAGAGGAAGAGGTAATAGGTGATGTCCCAAATGCCGAATGCGAAAATAAAATAGCCGAACCGTTCATGAGCATTTCGACCGGTTAGCATTCCTGCTGTAACCAACATAATGAGCGTGGCTGCTTCCCGCAATATTTCCGTAACCGCTATGTGCGGCGTGATGGGTTGCAACGGAAACCGGAATCCATCAGGATAAAAGATCTCACGCAGATACACCACCACCGCACTTTCCATAAACCCCATGGCGATTGAAAATGCTGTGATCACTACAAGTGTCCGAAAATTCTGACTGATCGTTGTTTGCATATTGGTAAAAATAGGCAAAACGTTACAAACTTTGGTTGATGGTAAATTTTTGGGTTTGGAATTGGTGTGTGTATAACAGCTATGTTTTTTGTGCTCAAAACATTCCAGATATGCCAGTATTGCTTATAACCCGACATAGCTATGTTTTTTTAATCATAATGGAATCTGCATTTTGCGATCAGAATCTCATCATCCCTCACTGCATAAATAAGTCTGTGCTCATTGTCGATTCTGCGAGACCAAAAGCCTTTATATTTGTGTTTTAATGGTTCAGGCTTTCCAGGTCCGGTAAATGGATTTCGTGCAATGTCCTTTAAAAGATCATTTATTTTCTTTACATATTTTTTATTGGTCTTCTGCCAATATATATAGTCTTCCCAGGACTCATCCACAAAAATGTATCTCATGGCTCAATTAAGTCTTTTTGAAACGAAGATCCTTTTTTCAGTTTCTCAATTGCCGAATCAAGTCTGGATTCGTTCATTTTGGTTGACAACTCATGTTGTGTTGCAGTCAATGAATTATATTCATCCAATGAAATAACGACTACTCCTGATTCTTTACCACGATTTATGATCAAAGTTTCAAAATTTTCAGTAACAGAGTCAAGATACTTTTTAATGTTTTTTCTAAATTCTGAAATAGTTGCTGTTAACATAATTATAAGTATATGTACTAATTAGTGTACAAAAATACGTACAAGAACCTAAATTTGCAAATTCTTTTTTTTAATTGGGACACAAATACAGTTGGTATGCGACCTGCCTGAATGAATTCGTTCAGGCGGGGGTGCTCCGGTGGGTATTTTGGCTCACTGACCGGCTACTCGACTATATTCGGTTTTTCATTGAGAATTTTAATCAGTTCTTGTTTTTATCACTCAATTTTCCTTTTCTTAATCACAGTTGATAATATTTTAAGTTATGCTGAAATCATACAAAATTCTTTATTGCTATGATTATCTGGTCATTAAGTCCATAAATATTTTCTGACCTTAATAAGTCTTATGAGCATTTCATTATCCTTTTCGTATTGCTCATTTTCTAAATCATTTATTTCAGATTCTAAATCCGCATTTTTTCTTTCAATCCACCAATTATATAAGTTTTCAAGTTCTTTTTTTGCATTTTTATGTTCTTCATCATGATTCCATTCAACATGTCCTGTAAATAGTTTTTCATTCTCAATGCAGTCAGTCAACAATTGAAAACAAGCATGAAGAATAATAATATCTTTGTCACACCAATCGCCTGATAATGATTTTATATTTAATATTTCAGGATTGTTCATAATAGATTTAATGTACTTCGTCTTTTTAAAATTGGCTACAACTTGCCTGCGATATGGCCAGTTGGCGCTTGTTTTGCATGATGCTCATTGATTTGTATGTTGTTTTTTACATCATTGTCCCAATTACCTGGATGTGCCAATGGCTATCATCGCTAAATGACAGCTGCTTAATCTAAATTTTTACAATCTTCTTGATTAATTTCTTGTCTTTGGTAGTGATTGTTAAAATGTAGATTCCTCGATTCAGATTTCCCGTTTCTATCTCCAGATATTTCTGATTTGGCTGGTCTAATTCTTTTGTGAAATTAATCACTCCGTTAATATCACAAATTTCCAATTTTTGAAAACCGGGTTCAATTTCCAGAATAAAACTCTCTGTAAATGGATTTGGGTAAATATTGATTAACTGACTATTTATTTCATCTACCCCATATTCACTTTTAATTGTTAAATATAAAGTGTCAGTCTCGGTACAGGGACCATCTGTAACCTTAACCCAAATGGGGAAAGTTCCTATTCCATAATCACTTCCAATGATTGTGATAGTATCTGAAGAAGAGCCATCAGACCATACATATGATTCAAATTGATCAGCTATGAACAAGACTATTGTGTCGTTTTCTCTTATGGTTGTGTCGGTACCCAGATCTATTTCAATGGCAGGATGGATATCAATTTTGATGGTGTCATATGACCAGCATCCATTATCATTTAAACAGCCAAAGTAAATAGTTGTTGAATCAGATACTGTATACCAATTATCGGTTGAAATATTGTCATTCCAGGAATAATATTCAAAACCTTCAGGTCCAAAAAGAGTATATTCTTCACAATAAATGCTATCAGGTCCAAGATCAATCATTGGAGGTACATTTCGAATTAATTTTCCTATGAATCCATCTTGAACCGAACTTATGCTAGAGTTGATCGTGTGATCTCCAAAAATCGCATTTCCAGCAAAATATCCACTAATAATTGGATTTTTACAATTATCGGCTATTTTAATATTTGAAGCTAATTCTTTAGATGAGTTTGTAACAATAAGATTAATTAATTGACCTACTTCATTAAATTCACCTATGTAAGTTTCATAATAATTTCCAAGTTGTAAAACTGAATCGGCAATTTGGACAGTTCCGTCTGCCACACCACTAAATATCAAATTTTCTTCATCCAATACTATTCGTTGAAAAGATGAATTAATAATAGTTTGATACCAAATTGGATCAAGGTCGGAACTAAATTTTCCTATTATACCAAAAGATTCATTTTCAGGTATAATGATAGTATCGTTTCCTATGATCGCTGTATCACTAATTGAACCAGAAACAAAAAGATCACCGTTGGTATTAACTTTAATATACCAAAGCCATATATCCCAATCGAAGAAATAACCATCAACCAGTTCACCTTCCTGATTAAAAACTGTTAAGAATCTTGGAACAGCTACTTCCGGGTAATAGGGGTGATAAATTGTATCATTATCAATACTGATATGACCATAAGCCGAACCTGTCAAATATAATAACCCATCGTCTCCAATGATTAAATCACGAGTATCTGTTCCAAGGAATTCACTTCTTATTTCTTTCTTCCAAATCAAATTGCCATTTAAGTCTACTTTGGCTAAAGTATTCATTGGTGTAATATAAGGCGCTGAAGTATCCTGATTTAAATAATTTAATTGTTGTGGGTTAGTATTGGCATAGTGAACGCAGGCTAAATAAAGATAATCATCATTAGACATAACCATTCCTCTTAAATCATCCTGGACAGCACTTGTTATTAACCCACTCCACACAAGATCATAATCAGGAGTTAATTTAGCAAGGAATACATCAGGTTGAACAATAGATGCGGCCACTATTGAAGTGTTTTTAATAAAAACTTGATTTCTGAAATCACTACTCAAATAAATGTTAAGGGCAGAATCAGTAAATAGTTCAGGATCAAGAGGAATCCCTCCTGGTGGTGTATATAAATCTAGTGCATTTATAAAAGTTCCTCTATCGCTGTATTTTGATATAGCAGAATTGATATTTGTTGTGTATTGTTCTGGGTGATGAAAAGATGTGTCATTGATATATATAACTGTGTCGTAAGGGGTAAAGCAATAAACATTATTTAATATATCAGTGCTGATTACTCTTGTCCATGCATCCTCTCCATTTTTTGTTTGTTTTTCAACCCATTCCCATTGCCAATTCTGACCGATAAGATTTGCATTAAGTGAGGTCGAGATAAATAATATTACAATCAAAGTCTTTTTTTTCATTTTTTTT
>JAGQVF010000216.1 GCA_020438135.1 Bacteroidales bacterium
CCGGAATCAGCTTTGCAGGAAGCCATTTGGGAAGGCAATCTCAACTGGTCGCCCAGTTTGAATTTACTGGATGACTTTGTGGATCACAATCCTGAGATCAGTTTTGTGATCGGTGCTTCTACTTTCCGACGCATTCCGGAAGGAGAAAAGGTTCCTGGTTCAGCACGGTTTCACAAAACACAAAATTTCTATTATGATCGTTACAATACGGCTTTCCTTGTGGATAGTACGAAGATCAAACAAAAACACCATAAATCGAAACTGACTCCGGGTGTTGAATATATGCCATCCTGGGGTCCGTTAAGTTTTCTCGAAAACCTGGCTATCGACCTGGGAGGAACAGTGGGTTCCCTGGGAATCGATAAAGATCCCAAGCCGTTTCAATCGTCCGGAAAAGCCGTGATCGCACCCCTGATATGTTATGAATCGGTGTATGGTGAATTTGCCGGACAATTTGTAAAAGATGGAGCAAACATCATCTTTGTGATCACCAACGATGGTTGGTGGGGCGACACACCGGGTCACAAACAACATCTCTATTTTTCTCCGTTAAGGGCCATTGAAACCAGGCGAAGCATAGCCCGGTCGGCAAATACCGGAATTTCCTGTTTTATTGATCAGCGCGGAGATATCCACCAGGCCACAGAGTATTGGGAACCCGATGCAATTGCTGCCGAACTGAACTTCAACGACGAGCTGACGTTTTATACTAAAATGGGCGATTATCCGGGCCGTATTGCTGCACTGATCAGTGTGCTATTTATCCTGATCGGTTTTACGAACGGCATCATTAAGAAACGAAAAGGACTTGTGTAATGAAGTTATTTTACAGGCAGTTTGGAGAGGGCCAACCAGTAGTGATCCTCCATGGCATATTCGGGATATCCGACAACTGGGTAACGATCGGTCGGCGCCTGGCTGAAAAGTTTGAGGTGTTTATTCCCGATCAGCGAAACCACGGTCAATCGCCCCATAGCGCAACATTTAATTATTTTTCGCTGGTGGATGACCTGCGCGAATTTATCGAAGATCGCGAGCTCAGCCATCCCATCCTTATCGGCCATTCGATGGGAGGTAAGGTTGCCATGAACTTTGCCATGGAGTACCCCGGACGAATTGAAAAGCTGGTGGTGGTGGATATGAGCATGCGCCGCTATGAACCCCGGCAGGAGCATATGCAGATCTTGCAGGCGATGTTGCAGGTCGACTTTGATGCGGTTTCATCGAGAGAGGAGGTAGAGGACATCATTTCGGTTTCGGTAAAATCAAAACGTGTGCGGATGTTCATCATGAAAAACCTTTACCGGATCAACGATAATCGTTTCTCCTGGCGCCTTAACGTGGATTCGATCAATGAAAATATCGACAACATCTTCGAAGGCATTGATTCACCCTATACTTTTGAAAAGCCATCACTTTTTATCCGGGGCGGAAATTCAGATTATATTCAGGACCAAGATTTTGAAAAGATTCAAAGATATTTCCCCAAATCAAAACTACAAACCATAGAAGGCGCCTCGCACTGGGTGCATGCCGACAAACCCGATGAATTGTGTGCCATGTTCAGCGAATTCCTGGAAAAAGATTGTGAGTTTAATGTGAAGTAGGGAGCAGTTGGCAGTTTGCAGTAGGCANNNNTAGGCAGTAGGCAGGCTTGAACCTGAAACCGCATCTACTCTGCCAATTCAGCTTCGCGTTGTTTGTGGACTCTTTTTGAGATACCGATGCTGAGTTCATACAATCCCATTAACGGAATACAAACCAGCACCTGACTGAAGATATCGGGTGGTGTGATGATGGCCGATAGCACCAACACGATCACCAGCATGATCTTCCGGTTTTTCTTTAAAAATGTGGGAGTGACCAAACCTACTTTCGTAAGGAAATAAACCAGGATGGGCAATTCGAAGACAATGCCCACGGCAAGGGTAACCGATAAAACCGTGCTGATATAGGAGTTGAGGTGGATCTGATTGGGAACTTCAGGGCTTACCTGGTAGGTTCCGAGGAAATTGATCGTAAGCGGAACGATCAGGAAATAGGCGAACAATACACCCATAACGAACAGAAGTGAACTAACGACAACCGCTCCACGCGAATATTTTTTTTCACCCGGTCGCAGGGCCGGCATGATAAACCGCCACATTTCCCAGATCACGTAAGGTGCAGCAACGATGAGGCCGGTTACGATCGACACGTACATGTGGGTCATAAATTGTCCTGACATGTTGATGTTCTGAATCTGGAGATCCATTTTGCCAATGCACAGCGCGTCGATGGAGAGCAATTCTCCGGCTTTGCACAGCAGCCGGTTGGTGATAAAATCCTCTTCCTTGGGTGCAAGAATGATCACATCGAAGATAAAATGTTTGGCAAGAAAGGCACCGATGGCCAGCACAAAAATGGCTCCGAGCGACCGGAAGATATGCAATCGCAATTCTTCAAGATGTTCCCAAAACGACATCTCTGCCGGTTCGGACTCCTGCGGTGGCAGGTTTTTCTTTTTATTGGTAATCTCCTCGTGCATGCTTGCAAAGATAGCTCAATCCGTTTTCTGATCGTGAATCAGGTTTGATCTTTTGCCATAAATGAAAGAATTATATAACTGAACAGGATCATCGGTATGCCGGCAAACCCGAACAAAATCAGCCACAGCCCCGACAGGGTCAGCAACAGGTAACGGTGCTGATTGGATGCCCAGTCGTATGATTTGAATTTTAAAGACATCATTTGCAGGTTGGAAACAAGCAGCCATGATAAAACCACCGAAAGAACCACCAACACCGGTGCCAGGTGAATGGCTGTTTGGATAAACCCGATTTGCAATCCCGACAAGGTGGCTTGTTGGTTAAGAATGAGCGGTAAACCGGCGATCAGCATAGCATTGGCCGGTGTGGGTAAACCGTAAAATACCTCTTCCTGTCTTTCGTCGATGTTAAATTTGGCCAATCGCAATGCAGAAAACAGGGTCACCAGAAAACCCGCAAATGGCAGAATTGTGGCAAGCGGACCTTCAATATGTGTGTGCTCCAACCCTGATTCGATCAATGTAAATAATATGGCTCCGGGTAAAAGTCCGAATGAAATCACATCGGCCAGTGAATCGAGTTGTTTGCCGATGTCGGTTTTAACCTGTAACAATCGTGCGGCAAATCCATCCAGAAAATCAAATATGGCAGCGATAAAAATGAGCCATGCCCCTGCTTCCGGATTTCCCCTTGCCGTGAGCACCACGCCAATACAACCCGACAGGAGGTTCAAGAGGGTAATAAAATTGGGAATGTGTTTTTTCATATGATCAATGAAACATTAGAAATCTGATATGGATTTTTCCGGATTTTTCAATTTAGCCGTAAGCACTGATCTTTTCGAGGGCCCCGGTGTTCAGAACGGTAATCGATTTTCCTTTCACTTCGATCAGGTTTTCCTCTCTGAATTCTTTGAATATGCGGATGACACTTTCGGGAGATAATCCGGTAAGATCAGCCAGGTCGTTCCGGGAAAGAACCAACATAAAATGATCGCTTTTAAACACGTGTTGCGATAAGCACAGCAGAATATCGGCCACTCTTCCATGTGCCTGTTTGCGCGTTAACGAATAAAATCTTCCATAGATCTGGGCCGTATTTTCATTGAGAATATTAATGATCCGTGAAGCAAATTTTGCGTTGTTGCGGATCAGTTGTTTGAATATCTCTGCATCGATCAGGCTGGCAGTTGATTCGGTATAGGTCGCAGCCGAATACAAAAAAGCGTTGTTACCTTCATAGATCGATGAGAGTGAGATCAGGTGATTGTCGGGAATGATCTTGATGATCAGATCTTTGGGCTTTCCTTCGAGATAAACCTTCACCAAACCTTCTTTTAAGAAAACCACATGCGAGGCAAATGACCCTTGTTTGGCAATGATTTCTCCTCTGTGGTATTTTACGTCGATGGTGTGCTGGTCGATGATCTCCTTTTCGCTTTCCGTCAATGCTTCGAAGCATGTGATGTGCGGATTTTCGACAATGCAGCTATATTTTTTACGAATACTCGTCTCTTCCATAATGCGTGATTATTTGCAAAAATAACAAACCATTTTTGCCAAATCCTGATTTATATCATATTTTTTAAGTTATATATCAATTGTTTTTATGCTAAATCCAAAATCAACATCCATGGTGTTCTTTGATCCAACGCTAACTTTGCGGGAATTGTATAATTACGTTTCCATTATTAGGATTTTATGGATCAGGATGCCGGTTTCAGTAAGCTCCCTAAAAACGAGCAACTCTATAAACTTCTGCATGAGGGTATTGAGATCATGACCCGTAGGTCGAATGGTTTTGTGATCAAGTTATTTGGCATCAGCCATAATTATGTTGATGTTTGGTACGACCCGAAAAACAACACAATTGAAAAGATCGAACCCCTTTCTTACCAGGATATCGTGAAATATTACGAAAAACATATCGATCTTTCGGTGCTGCTCTGATCGCTCGAAATGCAGGCTCACCTTATTTCTCTAATTTTGCCGGCTAAACAACTTGTTATGGGCAACATTCCGCGTGTTAAAATCGATGAATTCAATTATACCCTCCCCCAGGAAAAAATCGCCGGATTTCCTTTGCAACAGCGCGATCAGTCGAAACTGTTGATCATACAGGATGGGATTCTTCACGAAAATATTTTTGCGTCGATAGATCAGTATCTGCCACACGATTCGTTGTTGGTTTTTAACCAATCGAAGGTGGTTCAGGCCCGATTGATCTTTAAAAAGGAGAGTGGCGCTGCCATCGAAATATTTTGCCTTGAGCCGGTTTTGCCAACAAACGAAATACAACAAGCGTTTGAGTGTGGTTCAGGCGTTTCGTGGAAATGTCTCGTCGGAAATTCAAAACGCTGGAAAAAGGGACAACTTCGGAAAACCTTTTTGATCGATGATGTTACATGTACCTTAATTGCCGAACGCACAGCGCAACACGACGATCATTCGCTAATAAACTTTACCTGGAAACCGGAGCATTTTTCATTTTCTGAAGTGCTTCAGCAATCGGGTCTGACCCCATTGCCTCCCTATCTTAATAGAAAACCGGTTGATTCGGACAAGGATCGTTATCAAACCATTTATGCCAAAGCCGAAGGTTCAGTAGCTGCACCTACAGCCGGGTTGCACTTTACTCCGGAGGTTTTTGAGAAGATTAGCCGAAATAATATTACCATTGCGGATGTAACGCTCCATGTGGGTGCCGGTACGTTTAAACCCGTCAGCGCAGAAACGGTCGATGATCACGAAATGCATACCGAGCAGATCCTGATCAAGAAGCAAACCATTGAAGCATTGCTGACGAATTTGCCACAACCTGTCACAGCAACCGGCACCACCACCATGCGCACCCTCGAAAGCTTATACTGGCATGGGGTTAAGATCATTGCCGGTGAAAGCGGTCAGTTGATCGATATCAAACAGTGGGATCCTTATCAAAAGTGGCCAAAGATTAAGTTGGAAGAATCGTTACAAGCTTGTTTGAAGGTTATGGAACGCAACCAACTCGATTTTTTGCATGGACAAACCCAACTGATGATACTGCCGGGATATTGTTTCAGGGTGACCGATGTTCTGATCACGAACTTTCATATGCCCCGCAGCACTCTGCTGTTGCTGGTGGCTGCATTTATCGGTGAGGAGTGGAAGAAGGCTTACGATTATGCATTAAAAAATGATTTCAGGTTTTTGAGTTATGGAGATGCATGCCTGTTTTTTCGGAAGGAAAATGACAGACCAGTTGAATTCTAACCCAAGTGAAATTACAGGACAAAAAAAATGTCATCCTGTTTTCAGCGATGACATTTTTTTTCTTAACCTGAATTTCTAATCCTTTTTGGATTTTGTATTCATCTTGATCGGGAAATAGAGCGGGCAAAAACTTACCAGGCTTGTCAAAAGGAAGATGCCTGCCAGAATAATCAAAATGATCCCGAGGGTTCCTGCAATCACTCCTGTAAAAAATAGCGCAACGATAACCAAAGCCAGGATAACTCTTACGATCCGGTCAGTTGCTCCCATGTTTGCTTTCATCTGTTTTTGTTTTTAATGTTTGAGAATTAACAATCTTCAGGAAAATTGGTTCACAGAGTGTTATTTGTACTTTTCGAGCGTTATCTCAACGGTTACTTCAATCTCATCGGCAATTTTATTGACAACGGTTGAAGGGATCTTGATTTTGTAATCCTCCGGTTTGGCCATAAACTTTGAATTGCCTTCGATTTTATCGCCGGAACTTTTCATGGTCCCTTTTGTCCTTACCTTTTGGGTTTCGCCATGAAGGGTCAGGTCTCCCTCAACAACCACTTCGTATTCACCGGGTTGCGTGAGGTCCATATCAGCGATGTTAACGATTTTACCTTTGAAGGTGGAATTGGGATACTTGTCTGATTCCACAAAGTTTTCATTGAAATGTTCCTGCATCAAAGCCTTTTCAAATTCAAATGATTTGATCAGAACTTTAAAAACAAAATCACCGGTTTCGACATCCAGCACACTGTTTACCTGGTGGTTATGAGCTTCGATGGTTTCGAGCGGGGTATCGGAATAAAACATGATATGCCCTGTTTTGGTGATGTATTTCTGTGCAAACATTGAAGTTGCAAAAAAGAGTAAACCTGAAATTAAAAGTATGTTTTTCATTGTTTGATAAATTTAGCGATAGCGGCCCGGATCATTCAACCCGGACCGCTACCGGGATTATAATTTAATGATTCGTTTCGTGAACGATTTTCCGTTTTCCAATTCAAATTGCATGAAATAGGTGCCGGGTTGTGCTTGCCCGAATTTTATCGGGTTGGTGCCGGTTTGTTGTTCTGCAGTTTCGATCAGATTTCCATTGCTGTTATAGATAAGGATGTTGCTTACACTGCTTTCCAACGTACCAGTCGAAATATGAATAAAATCTCTAACGGGATTCGGATAAACATTCACCTGAGATGCAAGATTATCCTCAATTCCAACAGTGGGCCATTCAATATCGGTGAAATCTGTATTGTGGGTGAAATCGAGCTCGCTATCGCCATCCACACTGCTCAGTTCCAATCTCCATGCATGATCCACCGGAGGAGCATCGTACATGCCATTGCCGTTATGGTCTGCATAAAAATCGATATAATAATCAGCACCCAAACCGAGCCCGGTTGTCATGGCGTGAAAGTCTTCAACAACAACACTGTCCATCGACATACGTCCCACTTCTTCCATGGTTGACATATTTACCACCCGCATTTCAAACATCTGACCGAGGTGTGGAGTCATCTCCATGGCATGTAATGTAAACCTATAGTTCCATGAAATATCCGTAAAATCAGTATTGTGCATAAAAGTATCGTCTTCATCTCCTTCGGTATCCATCAGCTCGATGCGCCATGCATGATCGGTGGGTGGATCATCGTACACGCCGTTTTGATTCAGATCGGCATAAAAATCAACGTAATAATCGTGACCTGACTGGAGGTAAGGCAACATCACATCAAATTCAGCACTCATGATCTCTTCGATCGTTGTGCGGCCGGCTTCCATCATATCCGATTGATCAACCAGACGAACTTCGAGTTTTTGTCCGATATGCGGATCCATATCCTCAAATTCGAGCATGTACATGTGTTTCCAGTTGATCTCATCAAAATTTGTATTGTGGATAAAATCCTGCATGTCACCGTTCATGGCGTTATTAAATGATAACCGCCATGCATGATCAGTGGGTGTTCCATCGTAATATCCGTTCTCATTGAAGTCTGCATACATGTCGATCCAGTAGTTTTCGCCTTCCATGATGTTTTCAAAATGGATCTCAAAATCGGCAGAAGGAACCGGATCGATTGCCAACCTGTCGACCTCCATCATGTTAGCTTTGTTGATCAACCTTGCCTCGAGCAATTGGCCCACATGGGGATCCATTCCTGAGAGGTTGACCATCAGCCCATCCACTGTGGGATTGGCTTCTGAAACGGCATATTCAGAGCGATAGATCACATCGCCCTGGTTGTTTCCATTTCCGTTCGCGGCATTAAAAGCAGCATAAAAAGTTACCTCTCCGGTGCCTTCGGCTGGTGCAGTCCAATCAAACGACCAGCTTTTCATGTCTCCGTTTGGTGTAAAACCGCTATTTGTATGTGTGATTGAGTTATTGCCATTCACCAGTTGAGTTTCAGTTGCATTGGTAACCATAATGGTTCCCACTTTTGTATTGGTTGCATCTTCTGAGGTAAGCTCAAACCCAAACCTTCCTACTCCCGCATGTGTTCCGGTGGCAGTAATGGTGTAGGTCTCGCCGGGCATGTAACCATCCACCGGAATATCCGATGTGATCCAGCCTTCCTGGAAGGTGGCGGATCCGCCATGACATTGCGTACAAGTAGCTCCTCCGTCGCCCGGACTTCCCGTTTTACCGCCTGGTGATCCTGTATGATACAGTACTTCTGATGTGAACAGGAAAAATAATCCTGCAATTCCAATTATTAAGTAGAAAGATTTTTTCATTTTGTTTGTTTTAGTAATTTTTATTTCATCGTTACAACCGAGCATTTTTCCATGATTACATCGGTATCATTATATCCTGTACAATATCCTTTCAGAACGATTGCCCTGCCTTCCAGATCTTTTACTTTCTGAGCATGGTTTGGTAGCATGGCACACCGGATTCCTTCATCACCAAACAACCCTTCGGCAAGTGCAAAAACTGCGATTGTTAACGAATCGGCTGTTTCAACATGGGTTAGTTTACCTGTAACCTCCAGAACTTTACCGTTGTAAGTTTGTTGTGCCTGGTCTTTATCGTTTTTATATTCTTCAAAAAAAGCTTCCGCTGTTTTTGAAAAATCAGCTTTGGCTTTTTCATAATCTCGGTGGGGTTTGTTATAGATAAATACGTAGCCAAGCGTCGCCCCAACGATTCCAAGAATAAAAAGTCCGAGTAAGATTTTGTGCCAGTTTTTCATGTTTTACCAGATTGATGATAATGCAAAGAAAAACCGGGATGCAGGCAAATAAAAATATAATACCGTGAATGGGAAATTACATAGGTTGAATGGGAATTTATCGGAATTAGCAAGGTGCCTCCGATCTATAAAAAAACCGGAAGACAATTAGATATCTTCCGGTTTATCAGAGAAATATTTTTCCTATTTCAGGATCAGCTTTTTGGTGAAAAGTCCCTCTATACTGTTTATTCTGATGAAATAAACACCTTTTTGATATTTTGAGGGAGTAGTTTTCAGAGTTTCACCGGAAAGGGTGTGAAATGCTTCAACCACTTTGCCCTGGATATCGAGAACCTGCACGGTTGATTCTCCCAGATGTTCGGGAATTACAATATTTACGACATCCGTTGATGGATTCGGGAAAACAAGAATTCCTTTATCATAAGCAGCATCGCCGATACTTACCAGGGGACCAACCACTACATTATCGATATAAAGATTATTTCCGAAGTAGTTATACGTTTCGAACATTACCCGGAAGTTATCCTGTCCGGCCCATTCTGACAGATCGAGAACGATACAATCGGCGCCCCATCCATTGCCGCACCAGTCTTCTGGTTCGGATGGGATAAACGGATCCTCCATCAGTTCATGTGTTGCAAAAACACCGGTGTTGTCTTCACCCCCTTCATAAATGCGTGTCCAGGTATTTCCGCAATCGGACGTAACTTTTACGATCAGGCTGTCGGTGATGGTGGTGTGTCGTTTGGCATAGGCGTGATCAAACATCAGGTAAACATCGTCAAAACCTTCCAGGCTAAGAACCGGTGATATAAGCCGGTCTCTGGGACCCGGAGGTACCACATAATCATAAAAATTCATCCGGGCAGCAGAAGTACTTTCTCCATTGCCTGAAACACCGGCCACGTCCCAGGTGATTCCGAAATCAGGATTTTGAACGGTCCACGACTTACTGTCAAGGTTACCCGATTCAAAATCATCACTGAAAGGAATGCCGATACCACCGATGTTGATATAATTTTCCTTCACAAGATTGTTGCTACCGGCATTGTTCGTTACCGTGAGCGTAACGGTATAAGCACCAGAACCATTGAAAGTCACCTCCGGATTTTGTGAAGTTGCCGAGGTTCCATTCACGAAGGTGACATCATTCGGGTCAAAATCCCATTGCCATCCGGTCGGACAGTTCGAACTCATGTCGGTAAACTGAATGGCTTCTCCGGCACAGGTAATCGAATCACTGGCCATGAAGTAAACATTTGGCAATGCCGTTCCACTCACTGTGATGTAACCGCTAATCGATTCCGTATCGGCACCTTCTGAGTTTGAAACCGTGAGAGATACTGCGAAAGAACCTTCACTTACATATACAATTCCCTCCGGATTTTTAGCAGTGGAGGTAGGTGGATTAGCTCCTTCGAAAGTCCAATCCCACGAGGTTGGTATCCCGGTTGAAAGGTCGAAGAAATTCACAGGGCAACCGACCGGTATTTCTGTTTCATCCGATTCGAAAGCAGCAACAGGTTGATCCTGCCACATAGGCGACGACCAAAGTCCCCTGCCATAGGTGCCTGCCCTGATCACATCTTCCGAGGGATCATCGGGATTATGATATATTTCAAGTTCGTTCACTGAGGCATCTACCGGGAGGCCGTTGCTGAACATTTCCCAATCGTCCATACTTGCATCGCGATAATAGACGCCTGCATCCGAACCCACATAAATGCCATCGATGCTGTTCAGGTAAAATGCCAGTGTATTCATGTTGATGGCAGGCAGAGATCCGGAAATATCGGTCCAGTTAAAACCTTTGTTATCTGAAACATATACCTTTTGTCCCTGTGTGATATATACAATATTTTCATCATACGGATGTGTTTCAACATCAAACACATCTCCACTGCCCGGTAAGTTGGTGGTGAGGGTAACCCATTCGGGATCCTCTGCCATCACGTTGTCGCTGCGATACAGTTGTGCATTACGTGCATAATAGAACAAATCGTAGTTTGCCGGAGAATGCTCAACCACATCTATATCGCCACCACCGGTTGGTGTGATCTTTTTCCATGTAAAGTTATTGGAAGTTACTCCTTCGGCTCTCCAAATGTTTTTATATCCTCCAAACATGATGGTGGGATCGCCTTCATGCAGGCAAAACGGAGTAACCCATCCGCCGCTTTCGTTCATGCCGTGTGCTCCTTCACCTGCCACCTGATGTGATCCTGAATTATTGAAGTGCCGGTAAATATCACCATAATAAAGTGTGCTGTAGGAGTAGGATGAGTTTTCATGGTCGAAGGCACATTCCATACCATCACCGCCATTGGTGGTTTGCCAATTGCCGTTCAGATAGGTAGACGTACCATTGTCCTGGTAGCCATTGATCACTTTATTGATGTCGGTTTTTGATTGGCCGATCCTGTACACCTGACTGATGGGTAATCCATCTGTAATTTCGGGCCAGGAGCTACCCTGGTTTGACGAATAATAGATTCCCCCGTCGTTTCCGGCATACAACCGGTTGTTCAGCGGGTTATATTCAAGCACGTGCAAATCGGCATGCACTGCAGGCACACCGCAGTCGCCCCACCAGTGCGAGCTGATTTCCCAGGTGGAACCGCCATCGGTGGATTTAAAACAATTGACTCCTCCGGCAAAGATCACATTTTCGTCGGTTGGGTCTACTGCCACATCCATATCATACCATGCCTGTCCTCCTGAACCCCCGTTACAACCCCAGCTCATGATGTTGGGTGAAGTAGACATTTCGGTGAATGAATCGCCTGAATCGGTTGAACGATAGATCCCTTTATATGAATCGCCGGTTGAAAGCAGGCAATATACAATCTCCGGATCGGCAGGTGATACTGCAATTACTGAACGACTCCCAGGCGTAATGCCATTGGTGATCTGGGTCCAGTTTTCACCATTATCGGTAGATTTATAAAAGCTTCCATTTCCACCGGCATATAAAGTTGAAGGGTCATTGGGTTTAAAAACGATTTCCTTGGTTCCGACATTCGATTTAAATACCCAGTTTGCTCCGGCATCTGTAGTTTTATAGAGTCCACCGGAAGTAGCGGCATAAAGGATGTCAGCATCAGTCGGATGCTGGATCATTCTACCAACAGTCCGGTTGCCCATTCCGTTGTTCCATTGTTCCCAGGTGTTTCCTGCATCGGTGCTCCTGAAAACGCCCAATCCGGCGGCATCGCCTGCATCCCGGTCACCGGTTCCGATAAAAACGATATCAGGGTTGCTCCAGTCTACAACAATAGAAGATACACCGAGGGTGGGCAACCCATCTGTTGTACTTGACCAGGATGAGGTTGTTCCATCATATCTCCAGCAACCTCCTGCCGGTGCACCGATGTATAAAATATCCGGGTCGGTTGGATGAAATCCGACTGCATTTACTCTTCCCAAACCTTCATATCCTTTTGAAGGGATCGTGATCGGGCCGAGATTGGTCCAGTCGCCGTTACTTTTTTTAGCATCCGGATTTTCGGCAACATAAGCCATGTATTCTTTATAGACTTTGTCGGCTTCATGCCTGGTTCCATCGGGGTAAATGTGCCTTTCGGTCCACCATTCCCAACGTTTAAATGGTTTCCAGCCGCTGCCTTTGGTTATTTCGCGACCTTCCCAGTAGGCATTAAATGCTTCCTGCACTTCATAAAAATTTACCGACTCATCCTGCATCATCTCTATCCAATAAGGATATTCGCTGTAATCGGGTTTCGGGTCGTGGGTTTGCCCGATGGCAAGGTTTAACAAACCTGTAAACAGTCCTGTAATAAAAAGTAAAGTAAGTTTTTGTTGTATCATGTTATTCTGAAATTTGTAAACAAAATTATAAAAGAAAAGTGATATTCCTGAGCCTATTTAGCCTGGAAGACACGGAAGTATGTGGGTGGGTTGCATTTATTGACTGCTACTGCCAATAGGGTTAATGACCTTCTTCAAATCAATCCGGTTTAAAACTAAATAGCTACTTTCGCTTCCGGTATGAAAGTAGAATTTGCCAGAGTTTTGGTTGCCTTGTTGTTGATCGTTGCAGGAACTACAGCTCCTGCACAGAAATTATCGGATTTGTTTGCGGATGATTTCGACAGTGCATATATTGAAAGTTATAAACAGGAGCTCACAACCAGATTCTATACATCCCGGAAATACACCAACCTCGAAATGGAAGATCAAAATGCGGGTGCGTCGCTTCGTTATCACCCCAACGACCGGCTCAACCTGGGATTTGGAGCTTCTTACCGTGCTTTTACGCTCAATATCGGATTGAATTTTCCATTTATTAATCATGATGACAATCTCTACGGCAAAACCGATTATCTTGATCTTCAGTCGCATTTATTGTTTCGCAAATTCACGGTCGAATTTTATTTATCGGCTTTCCGTGGCTATTATTTATCGAATCCTGAAACCGCACTTGCTCATTATCCCGATACAACTATTTTTCCGCAGCGGCGCGACCTTTTTTCCAACAACCTGGGAATTGTTTTGTACTATATTTTTAACAATCAAAAGTTTTCTTATCGTGCTGCATTCAACCAGGATGAAAGGCAGAAAAAGAGTGCAGGTTCATTTCTTTTTGGCCCGGCAGTTTACACCGTGTATGCCCAGGGAGATTCTTCACTTGTGCCCCGGGATATTTACCCTGAAGATTTTTTCACTTTCTACCGGCCGAAATCTGTCAGGTATGCGAAGGCTCTGGTATGTTTGGGATATGCTCATAATTTTGTCTTTAAAGAACGGTGGTTTATAATGTTATCGATGATTGCCGGCACCGGACTCGGAAACATCACCTTGTCGTCAGATGTAGAAAATAATGCTTCACAAAGTGAATTCAATATAGGTTTTACATATACCTTTCGGGCAGGACTGGGCTACAATTCAAGACGATTTTTTGCCGGATTCAGTTATGTGAACACATCCACCAGCAGTCCCACTCCTGTCGACAAAACCAACGTTATTTTTGATGCCGGAAATGTCCGTTTTAATGTGGCTTACCGGATTCCTCTCCGGCTGGGAAGAACAAAATAAATTTGTCAGGCTTTTTTATAAAATGCAAACTGCCCGATTCAAACAAGATAAAAATCTGAAATACAATTGTATTTTGACTGAAAACAATTTTCATCAATTAAAAAGGTGTGAAACCGGTACGAAACATCCCTCTGAGATGCCAACCATCGGAAACTAATAATTTCTGCTACAACGGCTCAGGTTCAATCAGATTCATTTGATTTCCTTTTATATCATTTTTTATTACTATGTTTTATATTTTTGGCATGCAGGAATGCGCCATTTCAGCCAATCATTTCCGGCAATATTGAAGACGGCTGATGGGAAAAAACAAGCGAATATCATGAAAAAGGTTACATACACATTTTCGGTATGGTTACTCAAAGGAATTGCACGACTACCCCTTTCGGTGCTTTACCTGTTTTCTGATATTATGTTTTTCCTGATGTTTTATGTTGTCAGGTACAGACATAATGTGGTGCTTGAAAACCTGCGTGGTACTTTTCCTGACAAGAATGAAAAAGAAATAAAAAAAACAGCCCGTAGTTTTTATCGGCATTTCAGCGATCTGATCGTTGAGTCGCTTAAAAACATTGGTGACCAGGGAGAACATATCCGTAAGCGCATTCGTTTTACCAATCCTGAAGTATTATCGCAAAACTATGATGAGGGAAAAAGCATCATCCTCTATTCGGCCCACATTGGCAATTGGGAGTGGTTTAATTTGCTCCCGGTAATGTTTAAGTTTCAGGCCATCGCATTCTACCAGCCCCTTTCCGATTCCATTTCCGACCACCTGATCAAAGAATCCCGCGAACGCTATGGCCTCAGGGCTGTTCCATCAGCGCAGGCATTTAAAGCACTTAAACAACTCAATGATCAGGGCATACAAACGATTTCGCTGGTGTTGGGTGATCAGAGTCCGGCTCCAAACGGAACCATGGTGTGGGTTCCATTTTTAAACCGCGAAACTGCTTTTTTGGTTGGAGCCGGAAAGATTGCCAGGAAACTTCGTCATGAAGTGATCTATCCGCATTTCCGAAAACTAAAAAGGGGGTATTATGAAGTTGAACTGATCCCGGTTAATCCCGATCAGGACGATACTTCGGAATATCCGTACATTCGCAATTATGCAGGACTCCTGGAGGAAAATATCAGAAAAGAACCGGCCTTGTGGCTTTGGTCGCACCGACGCTGGAAATTGAAACCGGAAAATCTCTAACTGGCTTGAAATGCTTGCTTTTTCTGTCTTTGGAAAGAATAGAGCGGCAAACAAACATTTCACTGCCTGAAATGTTTACTTTTAAATAAAGGCAAAATTCACCGGCTCATTCGAGCACATCCCCCATTCTTTAAGTGACAGAAGATAACTACAATAACAATACAGCGGTTTCCACCAAAAATACCCGCCGCCTTGCCGCCATCATGTTTGCCGATATCGTGGGCTACACCGCCCTGATGCAGGACAACGAAAAAAAAGCGGCGCAAATCCGTACCCGGCACCGCGAGGTTTTCGAAACGCAGCACAAACATTTTAAAGGTGAAATTATTCAATATTATGGCGATGGTGCCCTCAGCGTTTTTAACAGCGCCATCGAAGCTGTGAAATGTGCCATTGTCATCCAGCAATCCTTTGGTGATGATCCGAAGGTCCCTTTGCGCGTGGGTTTACACATGGGCGA
>JAGQVF010000217.1 GCA_020438135.1 Bacteroidales bacterium
CAGTTTAACAAATTCAACTGATTTAACCGATTCAACCGAATTAACCAATCCAATCTCCAAACTACAAAGCCAACCACAACGAACTATTTTTCAACTACTTAAAGTAACACTTCTAAAAAAACAACACGAGTTCTTTTCAGATTCAAAAAAAAGTCGGATATTTGCACCCTTTTTTAAAGGTAAAAGTCTTTAAATTGATTACAAACACTTTAACAATTTAAATTTAGAAAAATGCCATCAAAAATTAGACTGCAGAGAAGAGGTAAAAAAGGGCAACCTTTTTACCACATCGTAATTGCGGATGGTCGTGCACCACGTGACGGGAGATTTATTGAAAAGATTGGCACCTACAATCCGTTGACAAAACCCGCTGATATTCAAATTGATTTTGACAGGGCCTTATATTGGCTCCAGAGCGGTTCGCAACCTACCGATACGGTACGTGCGATTTTATCCTACAAAGGAATTTTATACAAAAATCACCTCCAGAAAGGGGTAACAAAAGGCGCTCTTTCTCAGGAACAGGCTGATGCCAAATTTGATGCCTGGATGAAAGAGAAGGAAGAAAAGATCGCCAACAAAACAAAAGAAGTTGAAAACGAAAGCAGGGAAGAGCAGAAAAAACGTCTTGAGGCTGAAAAGAAAGTGAATGAAGAGCGTGAAAAAGCCCTGGCCGCTAAACGTGCTGAGCAACTGAAGGCAGAAGAAGCCGAAAAAATGGCTGCTGCCGGCGTAGAAGAAAGTGAAGAAGCTGCTGAAGCTCCGGTTGAAGAAACCGTTGAAGCTGCTGCTGAACCTGCTGAAGAGGCTAAAGCAGAAGCCGATACTCCGGTAGAGAAAGAAGCTGCCGCAGCGGAAGCAGAAGAAGCGGCTCCAGAAGTTGAAGAGGAGAAAAAAGAAGAAACTCCGAAGGAAGAGGAAAAAGCTGAAGAGGAGCCTGCCGAAGAAACCAAAGAAGAGGAAAAGGCTGAACCTGAAGCGAAAGCAGAAGAAGCAAAAGAAGAAGCTCCGAAAGAGGAAGAAAAGAAAGAGGACGACGCTTCACAGGCTGACGACGAGAAGGAGAAAAAGGCTGAATAACCCATTTCAGTCGACATGGAAAAAAAAGACTTTTACTATTTGGGAAAAATCACAAAGACATCAGGCTACAAAGGTAGCCTGGTGTTTTTTTTTGATGTGGATAACATGTCGGACTACAAAGAGCTCTCGGCGGTTTTTGTGGATATGAATGACGAACTGATCCCTTTTGCCATTAAAGAACTGCAATTTAAATCGGGTAAGTCGGCCTTTGTTACACTTGAAGATGTTGATTCGTCAGAACAGGCCGAAGCCCTCGCCGGCTTTGATTTATATTTACCGCTCTCCTATTTGCCAAAACTTACGGGCAACAAGTTTTATTATCATGAGATCGTCGGTTTTGAGCTGATCGATGAAACATTCGGACCTGTCGGCAATATTGAACGCATAATGGAACACGGCCATCAGGATCTGTTTGTGGTTAAACACAAAGGCAAGGAAGTACTGATACCTGTTTCGGATGACATTATTCGAAAAGTTGACCGTAAGAAAAACACAATTTTGGTGTCAGTTCCTGAAGGCCTTATCGATATTTACCTTTGATAAATGGAACGAAAACCCTTCCGGTTTAAGCAATTTTCAGTCAGCGACCATCGGAGCGCCATGAAGGTGAACACCGACGGAGTATTGCTCGGGGCATGGGCATCTTTGCCCGATTCCGGAACCGTGCTCGATATCGGTACCGGAAGTGGTATCATCGCTTTGATAATGGCACAAAAAGGAGCAGAAAAGGTTATTGCAATCGATATTCATGAGGCCTCGGCCATCGAAGCAGCTCAAAATTTTAAAGACAGCAGATGGAATGATAAACTTCAATCCCGGTGGATTTCATTTCACGGTTTTATCCAAAGCAATACACAAACATTTTCTGCCATCGTTTGCAATCCGCCCTTTTTTGCAAAAAGTTTATTATCGGGAGATCCTGAAAAAAACCTGGTGAAGCATGAACAACAACTCGGTTTCACCAGCCTGATGGAGGGAGTAAGCAATCGAT
The DNA here is from genome assembly GCA_020438135.1 of Bacteroidales bacterium. Lineage (GTDB taxonomy): Bacteria > Bacteroidota > Bacteroidia > Bacteroidales > JAADJA01 > JAADJA01. The sequence continues at coordinate 2,072 of JAGQVF010000217.1, forward strand.
TGTCAGCAGATGGATCTTTTGCCTGTATCATCCCTTCAAACAGGTCTGAGGAGTTGGAGCAAATCGCTTCCAGCCTGTTTTTATTTTGTCACCGGAAAACCGGTGTTATTCCGAAAGCAGGAAAACCGGTTTTCAGAGTAATGTTTGAATTTCGGGGCTTTGAACCTCTAACCCGACAGGAAAATTGTTTAATTATTAGGGATTTAAACAACAACTATACACCTGAATATAAAAAGCTTACAAAAGAATTCTACCTGGAATTCTGATAGCAGTTTTCGGTACTATTATTGTTTTATTTCTGCATCAAAATTCAAAAACAATGAAACATATCCTACTCCCCCTGTTTATCCTTGGTTTTATCCTTCCGGCAACAATCAATTCGCTTTCAGGACAGGTGATCTATTCCTGCAACAGTAAATACGAAGCTGATGTGAAAGTATTTGTAGTGGAAAGTCAATATGAAGCCGACCTGGTGGTATACAAAATGGACAACAAGTACAATGCGGAGGGCAATCGTGGCTGGTGGTATTTCACGGACAGCAAATACGATGCAGATAAAAGTGTTTGGTTTGCCGAAAGTAAATACGATGCGGATCTGCTGATCTACTTCACTGACAGCAAATACAATGCTGAGTGGCGGAAACGCGAAAAAATCCATCTCCTGTATTGAGCTCCTGCTGTAATCATAGCAATGGCAGTATTAACAATATTATTTTTATTATCTTCGCCGCCGTTTTACAAATCAAATCTACTTTTATGAGAAAAATTATTACCCTCACATTGCTGTTTGCACTTGGCATTCAGGTGTTGATAGCAGGTGGATACCAGGTACGGCTTCAGGGCCAGAAACAAACCGGTATCGGATTGATCGGCACCCCGTTTAACTATGGTGCCAGCAGCATTTTCTACAATCCCGGCTCGCTGAGTTTTATGAAAGACGATTACAGTTTTTCGGGCGGCGTTAGCGGTATTTTTTCCAATGTAATTTTTCGCGCTCAAAACAGCGATTATGAAGCCACTACGGATAACCCAACCGGAACGCCTTTCTACTTTTACGGAGCAGGTAAAGTGATCGATGATATGGCCGTCGGAATTGGTGTTTACACGCCATTCGGGAGCTCAACCAAGTGGGCCGATGACTGGGCCGGTCGCAACCTGATCCAGGAAATTTCATTACAAACCATTTTTATCCAACCTACTGTATCTTACAAATTAAGTGATAAGATCGGCCTGGGTGCCGGATTAACCATTGCTACAGGAAGTGTTGATCTGAGGAGAAGAATTGTTCCTCCGGTTGACGGACAATTCCAGATGGAAGGAAATACAACGGCTATCGGTTTCAATGCTGGCTTGTACCTCAATCCCATCGAAAAACTGAAAATCGGAGTAGATTACAGAAGCAAAATGACTATGAAAATTGACGATGGATCCACCAGCTTCACTGAGATACCTACTGCCTTAAGTGATAATTTCCCCGCTTCCGGTAATTTCTCAGCAGAGTTGCCCCTTCCGGCAAACCTCGATGCAGGAATTGCTTATGCTTTCAATGAAAAACTTACGCTGGCGGTTGAAATGAACCTTGTTTTCTGGTCGGCATACGATTCACTCATCATCGATTTTAAGGAAAACAACGAACAACTGGTAGATTCGCGTAATCCAAGGGAATATGACAACAGCCTCATTTTAAGGTTGGGAGGAGAATATAAAATCAGCGACAAACTGGTTGCCCGTGCCGGAATTTATTACGATCCCACACCTACCAACGAAGATTATTTTACACCCGAGACCGTATCGCTCAACACTTTTGCATTCACCCTCGGGTTGTCCGTTATGCCGGTTGAAGGCTTAAGCATCGACCTCTCCTACCTGCAACTCGAAGGTTTGGAAGACGACCGGATGTACACACCCGACAATTTCGGCGGAACATATCATGCCAGAACGTTCATTCCGGGAATTGGTGTAAGCTATAGTTTTTAACCCTTAACTCCGAAAAACAATGAAATACAGATATCTATTATATATAATGATCATCGGGTTGCTGTTTTCCTGCAAACCCGAGCTTGATGAATATGCTTACGATAGCGGAAGTGCTGACTTTTCTACCTATGTATCCCTGGGCAATTCGTTAACTGCCGGTTATATGAACGGCTCCCTGTACCGCACCTCACAATTGAATTCGTTTCCTTCTATTCTGGCCGGACAATTTGCAAAAATGGGAGGCGGCGCTTTCGAACAACCCCTTATGGAGGGTGAATACGGAATTATTGCAGGAAAACTGAAACTGGGTTATAGTACCGATTGTTTGGGTGCAACCAGTCTGGGTCCCGTTCCTGATGACGGAGCATTGGATCCCATTGCCTCTATTGGTAAAATGGTAAATAACATGGGTGTTCCTGGCGCAAAATCGGGTCATTTATTGTTCCCGGGATATGCACAATTTAATCCCTATTTCGCAAGATTCGCTTCGGATCCGAACGCAACGGTTGTGGGTGATGCCATGGCTATGAACCCTACATTCTTTACACTGTGGATTGGTAACAATGACGTTTTGGGTTATGGAACGTCAGGCGGTGTTGGTGATACCATCACCAGCCAAACGTGGTTCGCAGGTTATGTACAAACTATCGTGGAGACTTTAACTTCTGCAGGCGCCAAAGGAGCCATTGCCAATATCCCCGATATTACCAATGTTCCGTTTTTCACTACAGTGCCTCCCAATGGCCTGGTTTTAAACCAGGAACAGGCTGCTGCACTAAATGCTGCGCTTGGTTCTCTGGGATTTCAGTTTGCTGAAGGTCCGAATTATTTTATCATTCAGGATGCCTCTTCACAAATCGGTTTCAGACAAATGGTTGAAGGTGAATTGTTGCTGTTAACCGTCCCTCAGGATGCTTTGAAGTGTGAATATATGGGTGCAGTTAATCCTAATACCGGTGCACCGAATCCTATACCACAACAATATGTGCTTACACTCGATCAAATTGACCAGATTGAAAATGCAATAACCGGTTATAACGCAACAATTTCTGCTATTGCCACCAATTTCAATCTTGCCTTTGTTGATTTTAATGCTATTTTAAAAGAAGTTGAAGAGGGTATCATTGCAGATGGTGAAACACTGACCACTGAATTTGTTACCGGCAATGCCTTTTCGCTGGATGGGATTCACCTGACTGCAAAAGGATATGCTTATGTTGCAAATGAATTCATCAAAGCGATAAACATGAAATACGGCTCCAATGTGCCGATGGTTAGCATTACAAATTACGAAGCACTTGAATTGCCATAAATTCACTTCATTAAGATAACAAATTTAAAGCTCTTTCCTTCGGGGAAGAGCTTTTGTGTAAATACACGATCACAATGAAAACACTGGTTTTTGCCACCAACAATTCCCATAAACTCCAGGAGATCAGCCATGCGGCAGGCGATCATATCCGTATCTTATCCCTTACAGATATCAACTGTACGGAGGAGATCGATGAAACAGCCGGAACACTGGAAGGAAATGCCTTGTTAAAAGCCCGTTATATTAAGGAGCATTACGATTATAATTGTTTTGCCGACGATACCGGGCTCGAAATTGAGTCCCTGAACGGAAAACCAGGTGTCTATTCGGCGAGGTATGCCGGACCGGGTCATGACCATCAGAAAAACATGGATAAGGTGCTTCGTGAGCTGAAAGGTGTTCAAAACAGAAAGGCAAGATTCAGAACGGTGATTGCGCTCATCATGGACGGAAAAGAGACGCTTTTTGAAGGCATTGTTGAAGGCAATATATTAACAGAGCGTCATGGTGACAAAGGTTTTGGCTACGATCCGATATTCCAGCCCACTGGATACGAGACCTCATTTGCCCAAATGGACTTAACAGAAAAGAACCGAATCAGTCACCGGGGAAAGGCAGTGCGGAAGCTGGTGGAATTTTTGAGAAGTCAATAATCCTGGTTGCATATAGTATTTTTTACTATTTTGGCTGTCGTTGGAAACACATCCGATGACAAGCAACAAGTTGAAAAAAATATTTTATAGCCCTTATTTCCTTGCCTCAATCATTTGTTTAATAATTATTTTCTTTTTACCTGATCTTTCAGGAAAGTATAAGGTAAAACTACTTGAAAACGGCACCGTTTTCCACCCCAATCAAATCAATTATTTTCAGGACCTGGATTTCGATGGCTATTCGGAAAAGATAACCTCATTTACCAATGGTGAAAATGTACACTGTATTCAGGTTTTCAATCATGATGGTGGTTGCATTGACCAATGGAATTTCAAAGGAA
>JAGQVF010000218.1:0-164 GCA_020438135.1 Bacteroidales bacterium
GATCCCTTATTGATTTCGCTTTCAAGGGTTATCTTCCCCCGGTGCTTTTCAACAATGGCTTTCACATAACTCAATCCCAGGCCAAAACCTTTTACATTGTGAATATTTCCTGTGGGTATCCTGTAAAGTTTTTCGAATATCCTTTTCTGATTACTTTTGCTGAT
>JAGQVF010000218.1:312-1614 GCA_020438135.1 Bacteroidales bacterium
AGCATATGATTTTCAGCATTCAGCTTCTGAACGATCTGTCCTCCCTTTTTTTCAACCTGAATCCGGATGTTATTCACGGCATCTCCGATCAGTTCATGTACATTCACCTCTTCCATCTTTAGAAGGATCTCCCCTTTTTCGAGGGTGGCCGATTGCAAAATGCGTTCTGTCAGATTTCCCAACCTCCGGTTCTCCTCATTGATCACCCCGATATAGTTCTCGTAAAGATGCTCCGATTTGATAATGTCTTTATCGCTCAATGCTTCGCAAGCCAGCGAAATGGTCGATATCGGTGTTTTGATTTCGTGGGTCATGTTGTTGATGAAATCGTTTTTCATCTCCGACACTTTCTTCTGTCTGAGGATGGTGATCACTGTGTAGGCGAAGGAGAGAATGATGATGATCACAAAAACGATTGAGATGCTCAGGTTGCTCCACAACTGGCTCAGCAGAAACCGTTTCTCTTTTGGGAAATAGACCATCAGGTAGTTGGGTGTGCTCACCATATCGCTGGGGTACATGGCAAATGAAAACCCTTCGTTGAGCAGTTCTTTGGGATATTGACCTGTTTTCTGCACCGGCATGTTGTTGCGCACCGGGTTGAATATTCCGTATTCATAATCGGTGGTGATACCCCGCATTTTCAATTCTCCGGAGATCAGTGAGTCGAGTATTTTTTCATTGACCCGGGTTTCCACCGGCATGTTTTGATAATCGTTGAGCATCCCCTGCAAAACGTCACTGGCAATGACCGATTTCTGAAACAACCGGTTCAGGTCGCGTGGATCGGTAAGTGATGAGGGATTGCTGAACATCACACGGTTAAGTGAATCCATGGATTGATACCACTTTTGTTTCTGTTTCATATAATCGCGACGATTCTTGAACTGGTTCATTGCCTCTAAACGCTCCAGTTTGTAAATCACTGTGGTGATGGCATCGTTCACACTACGGATAAAACCGGCTTCTTTTACCGTGATCGTATTGCGGATCCAATACGATTGTATCACCATCAACCCGATCAGGGCGGCAGTCATGATAACTATTATGAATATAAACACGTTACGGTTCATCGCAACAAAAATACGCTGCGATAGGCTGTGATATTTTGGTTTTAACGTTTATTAACGATAAGCTACTTAAAGGAAGAAGGCGATTTAAACATCTCAATGTGATATGAAAATCATATATTTGCATAAAACAAATTATCATGACGACATTGTCCAGAATTACATTTGATGCCCGTATAATGGGAGGTAAACCTTGTATCAGAAACATGAGGGTTACTGTTGGCATGATCGT
>JAGQVF010000219.1 GCA_020438135.1 Bacteroidales bacterium
GATTTTGCATTGAACCTTCAAATTAAATTTAAAAATAATGGAATACAGGATTGAAAAAGACACCATGGGTACAGTTGAAGTACCTGCCGACAAATATTGGGGCGCACAAACCCAACGGTCTAAAATGAATTTCCGGATCGGCGACCCGGCCTCGATGCCGCGTGAGATCATCGATGCATTTGCCTACCTGAAAAAGGCAGCAGCCATTACCAATCACAAACTGGGCGTTCTTCCTAAAGAAAAAGCGGAGTTGATCGGTAAGGTATGCGATGAAGTGATCGCAGGAAAGCTGTACGACAATTTTCCGCTCGTAATCTGGCAAACCGGCTCGGGAACCCAATCGAACATGAACATGAACGAAGTGGTGGCCAACCGCGCTCACGTACTTTCTGGCGGAAAGCTGGGTGAAGGGAAAAAAGATATTCATCCGAATGACGATGTCAATAAATCGCAGTCGTCCAACGATACCTTTCCCACAGCCATGCATATTGCGGCGTATAAACTGATCGTTGAAATTACCCTTCCGGGAATTAAGAAGTTGCGGGATACCCTGGCTGAAAAATCAGAATCATTTAAAGACATTGTAAAAACCGGGCGTACCCACCTGATGGATGCGACACCCTTAACCCTGGGGCAGGAATTTTCGGGTTACGTTTCTCAACTCGATCATGGAATAAAAGCCTTGAACAGCACGCTCGATCATTTGTTGGAGTTGGCCCTTGGTGGAACTGCCGTCGGCACAGGGATCAATACCCCCGAAGGATATGATAAGGAAGTCGCCGAAACGATTGCCGAACTGACCGGTTACCCGTTCCGTACGGCTGATAATAAATTTGAAGCACTTTCGGCACATGATGCCATTGTTGAGGTTTCGGGTGCGTTAAAAACCATTGCCACCAGCCTGATGCACATTGCCAACAACACCCGTATGCTGGCCAGTGGTCCGCGTTGCGGTATCGGTGAAATCCAGTTGCCTGCCAACGAACCCGGTTCGTCTATCATGCCCGGGAAAGTGAATCCCACACAAAATGAAGCGCTTTCGATGGTGTGTGCCCAGGTGATCGGAAACGATGCCGCCATCACGGCAGGAGGGATGCAGGGCCATTTCCAGTTGAATGTTTTTAAACCGGTGATGATCGCCAATCTTTTGCAGGCTGCCAGACTTATTGGTGATGCCTGTGTTTCGTTCAACGACAACTGCGCTGTGGGTATCGAACCCAACATGACCTTCATCAATAAAAATCTCGAAAACTCACTGATGTTGGTCACTGCGCTAAACACCCATATCGGTTATGAAAAAGCTGCCGAGATCGCAAAAAAAGCACACAAAGAAGGATCGACTTTGCGTGAAGCCAGCTTATCACTTGGATATCTTACTGAGAAGGAATTTGATGAGTGGGTGGATCCAAAGAAAATGATTTAGGGCATGCTTTGTTTCAATTTGCAGTAAGAAGCAGGCATAGGAATTAGGCACTTGTGGGAAACCATCGCATCAAACAAACCTTGAACTTTAAACTTTCAACCTTGAACCTAACTATTCAAACGCTACCTTATTGATATAAAATACCGTACGTTTGTTGTTGTTGATCAGGGAGTTGTTGCGAATGGTTTGGAATCCCCAGGCAAGGAAATAGTTGTCGTACCAGGGCCGCATATTGCCTTTGGTATCACTGATTATTTTGTCGTTGCCGTATAAGGTTTCAAGGGGGTAATATTCAACGCCTTCCACCACATTGGGTCCATCGATGATCTTGGCGCCAATTTTTCCTTCGTAGTTGTAGGCAAGAACAATATCATTTTTATCAAATAAGATGTTTACCCTGTTTGAAAGATCAAACGTAAGCAGGTTAAAGATCTCCATACCGTTATCCCATAGTTTTACTGCATGTTGATTGTAACATGAAATGAAAGCGTTGAAATACCGGTATCCGTCAAAAACCGTGTATGAGACCGGTACCGCCCGTCCATAATAATCATAATAGGTGCTGGTTACGGTGTGGTAATCTTCATAATAAGCTTCGCCGATAAAATAAAACAAGCTGTCGCGCCGGATAACATCATGAAGCAAGAGGTTGTAATTTACGGCGGATTTTTCGTCAAACTCTTCCTGCTTCTCCGCTTTTTTCCTGGCCTGCATATATTCTTTGCTCCGCAGATAACCGGTCATGTTTTCCAGTTCCAGAAAATCCTGGTAATGGATCAACACTTCATCTGAACCTGAAAAGCTGGTTGCAAAAAAACCGGAAGCACTTTTCTCAAAGTAGTCCTTCCTGTCGATTGAATTTCCTTTGATATAGTCAAATGTCCCAAAAATAAGTCGTGTATTTTTATCGGGCCGGGAAAATCGGGCAGTGTTAAATTTCTTCCCTTCAACAGGTCTGATCAGGGTTTTACCTGAGTCTGTTCCATCAGGCGAATATTCCCTTACATCCAGGTATTGTTCTGTTTTGGTTAGGTGCACATTATAGATCGCAAATATCTCAGAAGTGACTTCGTCGGTATAAATGTCTTCAATTCTTGCAGGCGTTTCCGTGAATTCAGTCAGTAAACCAAACTCCTTTTTGTTCAGGTCATAACGATAAAAACCTGCCTTTTGATCTTCCAGGTTAAAACCTACAAAAGCCATTGGAAACACTACCTCAAATTCAACAAATGTCGATTTATCCGGAACGTTCCCGCTGAATAATTCATACCGGCCTTCGGCAAAACCGAGCTTCATAATCTGAAAATTATAACTGTCGTTCTTCTTTTTATCCGGGTTATGGTAAAACAGGTATATCGCATCATCTTTAACATCTTCACCGGCAAAACCCATGTGATCGAAAATCGGTATCTCCTTTTTCCATACTTCCTGCATGATTTTATTGTAAAAAATAAACACCCAGAACTTGTAAGCATCTTCAGCCACGGTTGTTTGATAAAACATCAAAAAACCAGTTTCTCCGCAGGCAATAACTTTATAGTTGGCTTCATCGGACTGAGCCGGTATTTCGATTCGCAATACCGGATCGGTCTGTGCAAAAACAGGACCTGAAATCAGGTTAATCGAAAACACCAGTAGGAATGTGATTTTATTGATCATGAAATAAGTGTTATCAGGAACAAAAATAGGCAATGCTTATGAATAACGAAAACCTGCCTGTTCTATTTGAACCGATAGAGTTTTTAAAAAAACAAAAGCGTCATCCTCTGTGAAGATGACGCTTCTGAATAATTCCATTGCTGGATTATTTGATCACAACTTTTTTCACTACAGAGATGTTCGAAGCGTTTGTCAGTTCAAGGAAATAAAGACCAGCTTTGATATTTCCAAGTTCAAGGGTTGTGTTATCGCGATTGATATTCACTTGCTTAACAACCGTACCCGTTGTATTCATCAGTTTGGCAGTTTCAAACGCACCACCGGTCAGGGCAATTGTCAGCCTGTCGGAAGCGGGATTTGGATACACTGAAACGTAGGAATCGTAGATGTTTTCTTTGATGCCGATTTCTGTATCACCGGTAATTTTAATGTTATCCAGTTCCCAGGTTGATCCTGTAGTAGCTGTAGAGGTATACTTAAAGGCAACATGCACTGCAGTTCCATCAAATCCGCTAAGGTCGATAATCCCGCTTGATGTCCATGTCCAGGTGCCTGGTGAAGCAGTATATGACAAAGTAGTCCAGTTAGCATTGTTGGGATCACCTGATCCGCTATAATCTGTAGAAATCATGAATGTCATATCCGGTCCGGAATAGTTTTTCGCTGTGAAGAACTCGATTTTTTCATTCAGATATTCATCAAAATTGATGGTGGGGGAAATGAGCCAGTCTTCATTAGCAAAATTCTGACCTTCATAACCACTCATCTGGGCACAAGGGGTAAAATCGATCCCGAAGGTATTATCTCTGTCCCATTGCTGGTCACCGACTACGCTGACGGGTGTCCATCCGCCCCAGTCAGAATCAAACCCTTCATCAATGATTGTGACTTCCTGTGAATTTGTTGTTGATCCCATTCCTGAAGGAGCAGTTCCATCATTTTTATAATTGATTGCAGCGCCGGTATTGGTAAATGGATAAATCGATACATAATAGTCAGTAAATGCAGCAACACCCTGAACCAGGCTATATGATTCGACTCCATAAGATACCATAATTGCGGCCTGTCCGTCAGACAGATCATCATCAAGCTGAATCATAATTCCATCTGTCGGAACTGGAAGTTGACCGGAGGTGCCTGCGAATATTATATATCCATCCGGCAATTGTTCTCCGGTTGCATCTGTCCAGGTTACCTTTACCGATTTTCCAGCACCTTCAACAGCAAAAGCAGTTGGATAATTGGTTGGTTCCGGTTTGATAACTGCTTCTTCTTCACCAGTGATCAAAATTNNNAAATTTCATCAATTTCCCAGGTTTTTCCGGAAGAAGATGTGGAAGTAAATTTCATTCCCACATACACAGCAGAACCACTAAAACCGGAAAGATCAATTTCTCCGCTAAGAGTCCAGGTCCAGCTTCCCGGCGACATGGTGTATGACATCTCAGTCCAGTTTGCATTATTAGGATCACCACTTCCAATGTAGTCTTCAGAAACATAAAGTTCGAGGTCCGGTCCTGAGTAATTATTGGCGTTATAGAAAGTCAGCACTTCATTTTGGTAATTATCAAGATTGAGCGCAGGAGAGATCAGCCAGTCTTCATTTTCAAAGTTCTGACCTTCGTAGCCACTCATTTGTGCGCAAGGAGTGTTGTTGATTCCAAATGTGTTGTCGCGATCCCAGACTTGCTGACCGGTAACACTGATGGTTTGCCAGTTGCCCCATGATTCATCGAAGTTTTCGTACTCAATGGTTACCACGGTAACGTTGCCGGTTGTAGCATTGGCAGTTGGAGCAGTGCCGTCATTTTTAAAGTCGATGGCAGAACCACTGTTTGTGTAAGAATAGATTGAAAAATAATATGTTGAGTTTGCACTGAGACCGCTGAATATTGCTTCTTCTTCGCCGAAGGCAATGTTCAATGCACCTGAACCATCACTAAGATCGGTATCGTCAGCCACGGGTGTTCCATCTTGCGGCATCGGCAATGAAGCTGAAGTTCCTGCCATGATCAGGTAGGCATCTGGGAGTTGAGTTCCAGTAGCATCTGTCCAATCAAGGTGAACGGAAGTGCCTGATCCGTTAGCAGCAAAGTCAGCCGGGTAGTTGCTTGGTTCAGGATCGATGGTGGTTTCTTCTTCACCAGTGATNNAATTTCATCAATTTCCCAGGTTTTGGATGCAGATGTGGTTGAAGTATATTTCAATCCAATATATACAGCCGTTCCGTTGAAACCTGACAAACTGATCTCACCACTTAAAGTCCATGTCCAGCTACCGGGCGACATGGTGTATGACATCTCTGTCCAGTTTGCATTATTTGGATTACCGCTTCCGCTATAATCTTCTGAAATCAATAATTCGAGATCCGGTCCTGAATAATTATTGGCATTGTAGAAAGTGAGCATCTCATTTTCATAATTATTAAAGTTAAGTGCCGGGGAAATCAACCAATCCTCATTTGTGTAAGATTGACCGCTATAACCACTCATTTGAGCACAGGCAGTATTGTTAATCCCAAATGTATTATCCCTGTCCCACACCTGATCGCCGGTAACACTGATGGTTTGCCAGTTACCCCATGAATCATCGAAATTTTCATATTCAATGGTAACAACTGTAACATTCCCGGTTGTAGCGTTGGCAGTAGGTGCGGTACCGTCGTTTTTGAAATCGATGGCAGCACCACTATTGGTATAGGAATAGATAGCAAAATAATAGGTTGTGCCTGCATCCAGTCCCCCAAAAGAAGCTTCTTCGTCACCAAAAGGAATGTTTAATGCTCCTGATCCGTCACTTAGATCTGTATCGTCTGCAACAGGTGTACCATCTTGCGGAACCGGCAACGAGGCCGAAGTCCCTGCCATGATCAGATATGCTGTTGGGAGTTGTGTGCCGGTTGCATCGGTCCAACTCAAATTAACACTTGTACCTGAAGATACTGCGTTAAAACCTGTAGGATAGTTGGTTGGTTCCGCAAAGGTAATGATCTCTTCAATGGTAACATCATCAACTTCCCAGGTAGCAGCAGCATTGTTATCGCTGATGTACTGAAAAGCAACATATACTGCTGATCCATTATATCCTGAAAGGTCTATTTCTCCAGAAAATGCCCATTCCCATGAACCTGGTGAGAGGTTATAGGAAAGCTCTGTCCAGTTGGCGGCATAAGGATCTCCACTTCCACTGTAATCGGTCGAAATTTTGAGCATCATGTCATCGCCATCATAATTACTGGCATTATAGAATGTTAATATTTCGGCGCTGTAATTATCGAGGTTAAGTGCAGGTGAAATAAGCCAGTCATCGTTTGTAACTGCTCCACCTGAAAAACCACTCATTCTTGCACAAGGTGTATTATTTATGCCAAAGGTATTGTCTCTGCTCCATTCCTGGGCTCCTGTTACTGATACTCTTGTCCATCCACCCCAGTTAACATCAAAGTTCTCAAATTCAATGATCGGTGAATAACCTGTTGTTGCATCAGCTGAAGGTGCAGTACCATCACTTTTAAAATCAATGTTTACACCTGAGTTAGTATAACTATAAATAGTAAAGTAATACGTTGTGGAAGGTGCCAGACCGGTAAATGAAGCCATTTCCTGGCCATAACTGATATTCAGGGCTCCGTTGCCATCGTTCAGATTCGTATCATCCGGAACAGGGGTTCCATCAACCGGTACCGGAAGTGATGAACTGGTGCTGGCATAAATTAAATATGCGTCAGGTAATTGTGCTCCTGTAGCATCGGTCCATGAAAGATCGATAACAGTCCCAGATGCCTGCGCAGCAAATGTAGTTGGATAATTTGTTGGTTCCGGATCGATGGTTGCTTCTTCTTCACCGGTAATTACAATATCATCTACTTCCCATGTTTTAGCTGCCGATGTGGTTGAAACATATTTAAAAGCAACATAAACTGCTGAACCGTTGAATCCGGAAAGATCAATTTCACCGCTTAGTGTCCAGGTCCAGTTTCCAGGTGACATGGTGTAAGTCATCGGAGTCCATGAAGCATTGTTAGGATCTCCTGAACCGGAATAGTTTTCTGATACAAGAAGTTCCATATCAGGACCTGTATAGTTAAATGCATTGTAGAATGTAAGTTTTTCGTTATCAAAATTGTCAAGGTTAAGAGCCGGGGAAACGAGCCAGTCTTCATTGGTAAGATATCCTCCGTTATATCCGCTCATCCTTGCACATGGTGTATTGTTGATACCATATGTGTTGTTTCTGTCCCAAACTTCTGCTCCGGTAACGCTGATCGTTTGCCAACTTCCCCAACTGTTATCAAAGTTTTCGGTTTCAATGGTTACTGTAGTGATATTTGTGGTGGTTGCATTGGCGGTAGGTGCAGTTCCATCTGTTTTAAAATCGATGTAGGTACCACTATTGGTATATGGATAGATTGTGAAATAGTACATTGTTGCAGGTTCCAGACCGCTGAAGGTTGTCATCTCCGCTCCATAGGATACATTCAATGCACCATTTCCATCCGACAAGTCGGTATCATTGGCGATGGGCGTTCCGTCAACAGGCATAGGTAAGGAGGCTGATGTTCCGGCCAGGACGATATAAGCATCCGGGAGTTGGGTTCCGGTTGCATCGGTCCAGTTAAGTTCAATACTTGTTCCGGTAGCTACTGCTGTGAAAGCTGTCGGATAATTAGACGGTTCGGGATCGACCACAAAGTCTTCCTCCCCGGTGATGGTGATGTTATCCACTTCCCAGGTTGCTGCTTCGGCAGTAGAAGAAGTATATTTAAATGCAATATGAACCATTCCATTGTATCCTGAGACATCGATGTTGCCTGACTCGGTCCATGTCCAGGTTCCCGGTGATGGTGTGAAAGAGAGGTTCGTCCATGTAGCTGCATTCGGATCACCTGAACCACTGTAGTCTTCAGAGATCAAACATTCGAGGGCAGGTCCGGTATAATTCATTGCTGTAAAGAATACTAACATTTCATTATCATACTCATCGAAGTCCATCGCTGGAGAAACCAGCCAGTCTTCGTTATCAAAAGCCGACCCTTCGTATCCGCTCATCTGGGCGCAAGGTGTATTGTTGATTCCATATGTGTTATCACGATCCCAAACCTGGTCGCCCACCACGCTGATGGTTTGCCAGTTACCCCAGGAAACATCAAAGTTTTCTGCTTCAATCAAAGTGAAATTGGAGGTGGTGGCATTGGCAGCGGGTGCTGTGCCATCGTTTTTATAATCGATATTGGCAGCGGCGTTGGTATATGGATAAATTTCAAAATAATAGGTCGTATTTCCGTCGAGGTTGGCGAATGTTGCCATTTGAGAGCCGTAGCTAACATTGAGTGCTCCATTGCCGTCCGACAGATCGGTATCGTCGGAAACGGGCGTTCCATCAACCGGAGCTGTCAATGAGGAGGAAGTTCCAGCAACGATCAGGTATCCATCCGGCAGTTGTGTGCCGGTGGCATCGGTCCAGCTCAGATCGATGGCAAGTCCATTGGCAGTTGCAGCAAAAGAAGTGGGGTAATTACTTGGTTCCGGATCGATTACCACATCTCCTGTGAATCCGAAATCATCATAAAAAACTGATCCTCCGAAGTTGCCGTCCTGGTTATAAACCCTTACTTCAAATCTGAAACCGTCGGCAGTGGCCGGGGCAGTTAAAACCACGTTATATTGCTGCCACGAAGCAATATCTTCCGAATAAGTGGAAGGCCTGAGTTCCTCTCCGTTGTCGGGCAGATTTGTCCCACCTGCAGTCCAATAGGCCCATATACGTGTTCTGGCGGCAGGGTCGTTATCATAATACCAATAACTGATTGTATATTCCTGTCCACCGGTGATCCCGTCAACAACCTGCTGAAAGTCTTTGGTGGTTTGATCGGAAGTATGCATGGCTGAATAAGTGCCCCCGTGCACGGTTCCCGATTCCTGCGTTATATTTTCGATAACATCCCAATTGTCGGGTGATCCGCTGGTCCATGATTCCAGGTCACCATTCACAACAAGGTTTTGTGCAAATAACAGATTGGAAAATCCAATCGCTAATACGAGTGTAAAAATGTTTAAAAATCTTTTCATAACAAGCTTAAATTTAACAAAAAAATGGCCTGCAAAATTAGCAGAATATTAGCGGTTTCACCTTATTTTTTTATGAACATTTTGTTCAGATTTTGTTAGTCTTTTTCAGTCTGAAAATTGAAAGTTCGGCATGGTCAAGGCGATACTCTTGTTTGTATATATTCCAGATGTAGGCAACATAACTTTTGGTATTTTCCGGTAGCCGATGAACCAATTGACCATTTATAAATGTGTTGGAAGGATCGGTCCAGTCAGTTCGATACCAGTCGAATGGTATGAACTCATAACGTAATTGTTCGTTTTGATCTGAAAAAACAGTGATCACCAGCCACCCGTGAAAGGGTTTGTGCTGCGATGCCAGGTTCACTTTAAATCCGAAATAGAGTGATTCTCCCTTCAAAGTATCTATGTCTTCCCTGGCAAATTCAAAAAATTCACTGTTGATCTCACCATCGGTTTTTATCGCGGTTTTTTCGAAGATCTTCTCCCGGGGAATTTTATGTTTTCGCTCGAGCAAATGGAGCTCGTTGTGTTTATCCACATCAATAATATCATAATATTGAAGCCATTCGGGATTTTCACCCGGGATCACAATTTGAAAATCACCTTCGGTGGAAGGATAGCTGTTAAAATGGATGCAGCTTTCTTCACCGTCTTTCATGAAATTGAAATAGTTCCATTTCATAATTCGCAGGGCATAACCCTGCACTGTGGGCGGAAATTCATCCGGGTTGTGACTGTCCCTCACTTTTTCATAAAAACTTTCAGGAATATTGTAGTTGAAAGTATCCACCAGCGACCGGTCGAAATTGAGACTGTACACAAACTGAATGGGGAAAAAAGCAAAGGGGATCAGTACGATAGCCGGCAAAACCTGTTTGCGGATTTCAAGCCTGTCGAGCAGAAATATCAAACTTCCCAGGAAAAAGAGGATAAACTGTATCGAGGTTCTTTCCTCAGGATATAAAATGCCAAACATATGATGTTCGAGGAAAAAACCAAGCAGGTTTCCCATTAGCAAATAAAAGAAAAGAAATTTTGGGTGTAACAGTTTATCTATAAAATCATCCTGGCTTTTTTTCAAAGTCAGGTAGAAAAATAAGATGATCATTCCGGCGAAGAACAAAATGATCAAAATGTTGAGATAAACCGAAAGATTTCCCACCAGGAAATTAGTAAGGTTTTTCACCGAGACGTTCCAGAATCCGTCCATACCGCCATAATCAAGCCTCCCCACATCATTCAGATCGAAAAGATAGATCACCGTGCCCACCACCGGAACAACACCCAATAAAAGCAACAGCCCCAATTGAGCGAA
>JAGQVF010000220.1 GCA_020438135.1 Bacteroidales bacterium
ATGGATGTGGAGACGCGATTCATCGCGTCTCTACATTTATATCCCCTCTTTAAAAGAATGGGCGATTGCCTCCATTTGTATCATCAGGTCGCGTTTGGGGGCGTTGGGAGCATACACATAACTATCAATTGTGATAACCTTGTTTGTTTTTTCATCAACGAAGGTGTAATTTACAAACGGCCCCCCCATAAAATCGCCTTCGAGGCGCCATAGGCCACGGGTTTCGATGGCAAACCTATCATCGAATTGAGTCCTTTCAGAAACAATTGGTGAATACTCTTCTGCTACAACCATAAAAGAACCTTCGGAAGGTCCGGGGATATATTCTTCGGTCATACTGTTGCGGAATGATAATATTCTGGATTTATCAAAAGCCAGGGTGTCAACGAAATCATAGGTGTATATCATCATCCCCTGGCTATTGTGCTGCGTTTCTTTTCTAATCCACATAAAACCCGGAGCTGTTTTGGCCACATAAAAACCGCTTGGGAAAGCCATGGTGAAACCGAATTCCTTATTGACTTTTTCCTGCACATCCCTCGCCGGGAAAGATTTAAAGGTTTTAATAAGTCTTTCGTATTCGCTGTCCATCAGGATGCTGTAAATGGAGCTTTTATTTTCTTCAAAGAAGCTAAAAAAAGCACTTTTAGAAGGAGCAATAATTTGAATGACCCGTTGTGGTTTAGCCCAGAAATCCTTTCTTGCTTCAATGGAGTTATCTTTGGCTTTATCGTCGATCTCAACAATCAGAATATTATGATGTGCCCTGAACATATTGTTGTTAGCAAGTTTTTCAACCGGAATATGAGCCAGTTCAAAAAGCGGTTCGGATTGAGGCAGCACCTGGTAATCCTGATTGAAAAAATTTCTTATGGTATCCCCAATTTTACCTTCCCATGTAGCCTCGCTGTTGGTTGCAACGATTATTTCAGCGGTTTTGCCGGATGATTTTCTTGAAACCGATTTTTTTCCGCTGCTACCGCATGAGAATAATATGAAAGAAATGATCACAATGGAAACGGTTGATTTTACTTGTAACATGGTCGGTATTTTTTGTATTGTTTTTCCAATGTTCAGGGCAATTCCCCCGATCAGCTCTTAACGGCCACTTTGATTTTCTGCCCTGGCTTTAGTTTCTTTGAATTGTGGATATCATTCAATTTTTTGATCTCATCTACTGAAACACCTTCATACAATTTTGCTATATCCCAAAGTGTATCCCCTTTACGAACAGTATGGTAAACGTAGCTCTTGTTGCTCTTAGTATCAGCATTTGCTGAAACCTTGGTGCTTTCAGCTTTTGGTGCGTAAACTATCAATTTTTGATTGGGTTGGATGAGATTCCCGGAAAGGTTATTCCATGCTTTAAGATCACTAACCGAACATTTATATTTGTTTGCTATTAATCCGAGATTTTCGCCGTTTCTGACGATGTGATAATCTTTATCGCGATTGCTAATATCTGCTGATGCATTTGACTTTGAGGTAGTTGAAGTGGTGCCAGAATATCCGGGAGCATAAACAACCAGTTTCTGACCGGGATAGATGGTATTACCGCGCAGGTTGTTCCAGCTTCTGAGGTTGTAAACCGAACAGCGGTAACGTTGTGCAATCAGCCCGAGGTTTTCTCCTGATCGGACAATATGGATGTTTCTTTCCTGTGCTTTTTTGATCTCCGCAAGCAATTTATCTTTTTCGATTCCTTTGCTGGTTTTATATTCAAACAGTTCTTTCTCATGTTCAATATAAGCGGAAATATAAGCCACCGGTAATCTGAGTACATATTTATTATCCTCATTGGATGGAATGATCCCTTCCTTAAAAGTAGGATTCAGCATTTTCAGTTGATCCATTTCGATATTCATAAACTCTGAAAGCTGATCGAACGACAGCACTTCATTCACAATCACTGTATCGATCTCCTGGAAATATATGCCGGGATCGATGGGATAAATGTTATGTTCTGCAGCATAATTCATAATATACATGGCTGCAATAAATGCGGGAACATAGCCCCGGGTTTCCCTGGGAAGAAACGGCCAGATTGCCCAGTAGCTTTTGGTACCACCTGCCCTGCGAATTGCTTTGTTTACATTGCCTGCGCCACTGTTGTAAGCAGCCAGTGCAAGGTTCCAGTTACCATAAATATCGTAAAGATCTTTCAGATGCCTGCAAGCCGCATCAGTTGATTTATAAGGATCGAAGCGGTCGTCTACCAACGAATTTACTTTCAGTCCGTACATTTTTCCGGTTCCATACATAAATTGCCACAAACCCTTGGCTCCGGCCCTTGAATTGGCCGTGGGATTCAGAGCCGATTCAACAACTGCCAGGTATTTTAATTCGAGCGGCATGTTGTATTTGTCGAGCATCTCCTCAAACAGGGGGAAATATATTTCGGCCAGACCCAAAACACGCGAAGACACTTCACGCCTTTTGTTGGCATAAACATGAATGTAGTTTTTCACCCACTTGTTAAAAGTAAGTTCAATAGGTGTCATCAGGTTCAGATCTTCTATTCTTTTTTGTAAAACAGAATCCGGATATTCGGGAATATAACCCGGGGCAAAATCATACCGGTTGAGCGCAACTGTATCTGCAGTAAACGTAGAATTTGAATAAAATTTAACTGCCACAAGGCTGTCGAGCATATCAAGTATCAGGTCATTTTCGCTGATTTCGGGATAATCTTTTACAGGTGTAAATTCAGTAAAAGAGGAGTCGGGTGCAGGTTGAAGGGTTGTGTCAATTTCATTTTGACTATTTACCTTGTAAGTCAAACTTATAAAAACGAGCAATGCCAGATATAACAGAGTTTTCTTCTTCAACATAATTTTAAAACAGTTTTATTTTATGATCCTACGCTGATGGTGGAATTTCGTTGCAAATGTAAAACTATTAACGGGCACCCCCCGAATAAATTATTTACCAAACCCTATGATTTACAATTAATAGGTAATAAAAAATGATTTCGTGATCACTATCCGGAAAATTAAAAATTGAAATACTCAGAGAGTAGCCGGCATTAATATCCGGCTTATGATCAGAAAAATGAAATCAGGGAGAAAAGAGAAGATGTGATCGTTCTGAAAAGGGATTAATCTTTTTTACGGTCTGTATCTGTATTTGTATCTTTCTTGCCGTTTTCATCAGGGTTTATTCCATCTTTAAATTCCCTTACACCTTTACCAAGACCACGCATCAGTTCAGGAATTTTTTTCCCCCCAAAAAGCAGGAGAACCACCAAAACGATAAGAACGATCTGCCATGGGCCGATAATACCGAGAAGAATGTTAGCTATCATTTTTATGCATTTTAAGTTACAAAGGTACTAAAAAAGCAGCTATACAAAAAAACTTTACTTTGTTACAACTGCACTATTGCTTTGTGTTTACCAATAACGATGTGAATTTTAATTATTGCATTTTCAATCGGTATCTTCCACTTTCGGGAAAATAAAATATTTTTGCAAAAAAACAGTTAATCTGTTGAATTTTCGGAGATAAGCTACTAAAGAGGTAATATTATTTGATCCGTGCTAAATTACATAAAGTCGTTTCGGTTTCCCTGTTGCTTTTAATGCTGGGGATACTCTATTCCTGTTCTACAAAAAAAAATACCTTTACCAGGCGTGTATTTCATAACGTAACAGGGCACTACAACATGTTCTGGAACGGACGGGAAAGTTACCGGGAGGGCGTTGACCAACTTCAGAAATCTGTAAAGGATAATTACAATAAAACCTTGCTGGTGTATAATTACGGTACTGAGCAAGATGCTCAATCGTTGAATCCGTATATGGATAAAGCCATCGAAAAAGCTTCCATCAACATCCAGCGCCATTCGATGTTTTTTAACCGTCGCGAATATGTCAGGTGGATTGATGACAGTTATATGCTGATCGGGAAGGCCTATTTCTACAAGCAGGAATATAATAAGGCAAGGCGAACTTTCGAGTTTGTGATCAACGAATACAAATACAACAGCATCCGTTTTGAGGCGATGCTATGGCTTGGGAAGTCATATAACCAACTCGGAAAATTTAAAAGGGCTCAGTCGGCACTGGATAATCTCCGCAATGAAATGGATAAGTCGCCGGATGATGTACCAAGAAAGGTGAAAATGGCCTTACCACTGGTTCGGGCGAACATGTTTCTGCTCCAGGAGAAATATAACCAGGCTAAGGAACCGCTTGTGGATGCACTGTATCTCAGGCAAAAGCGGGATATGGATGCCCGTGTCAGGTTTATCCTTGGCCAGATTTTTCAGCAGGAAGAAGAGTATTACAGGGCTTCGGAGTATTACAGAGAAGTCATAAAAAAACGGCCGGTTTACGAAATGGCTTTTAATGCAGCAATCAATCTGGCCCGTAGTTATGACACCCGATATGATGAAGATAGCAGGGATATCGAAAAGAACCTCAAAAAAATGTTGAAAGAGGATAAAAACCAGGAATTCCTCGATCAGATTTATTATGCATTGGCCGATGTTGCATTCAAAAACAGCAATGACTCTTTGGCTATCGAATACCTCACCCAATCAGTAGCCTTATCAACTACCAACAATTATCAAAAAACAACCTCTGCCCTGGCCCTCGGAAATATCTATTTTAATCTGCCGGAGTACGAATTGGCACAAGCCTACTACGACACAGCGGTGCAAGTGATCCCGGATGATTATCCCAATAAGGAAGATATTGAGCTCAGAACAACCTATCTTACAGAACTTGTTGATAACCTGGTGATCGTGCAAACGGAAGACAGTTTACAAAGGGTTGCTGCCATGAGTGAAGAAGACAGGGTTGCTCTGATAGAAAATATGATTGAAGAGATCAAAAAAGAAGAGGAACGGCAAAAAGAACTCGAAGAACTTGCCTTGCTCAATAGCCAAAATACACTCGGTGGTAACACAGCAACCAATACCACAACCCCTGCCGGATCGGGTCAGTGGTATTTCTATAACAGTTCTGCACTGAGCTATGGTTTTTCGGAGTTTAAGAAAAAATGGGGTAATCGTAAACTTGAGGATAATTGGCGACTATCCAACAAACAGGCTACTTTTGATGAACCGGAAGAGCAACTGATCACCACCCAGACCGATTCAACCTATGTTGATAGCACCGGACAGGTGGTTAAGGTGCCGGTATCGAATGATCCGCACACCGTTGATTATTACCTGAAAGATCTCCCATTTACCGAAGAGCAGGTGGCAGCATCCAATAAGAAAATTGAAGACGCCTATTTTAATTTGGGAATGATCTATAAGGACAAGCTTGAAAATCTGCCCAAAGCCATCGAAACCTTTGAAACCCTGAACGAACGTTTCCCGGATAACGAATATCAGCTTCAATCCTATTACCATCTCTACAGGATGTTTACATTGCAGGAAAACTTCGACCGGGCAACCTATTACAAAAACCTGATCGTAGAAAAGTACCCCGACAGCGATTACGCAAAAATACTTACCGACCCCGAATACTTCAAACAATTGCAGGAGGAAAAGAACCGCGCCAAAATATTGTATGCCGAAACTTATGAACATTACGAAGCAGGCCATTATTATACCGTTTTCAGCAACAGTACAAGGGCTTTGGAAGAGTTTAAGGAACCGGCTAATTTGCTGGCGAAATTTTCGTACTTACGTGCATTGTCACTCGGAAAGATCGAAGTAGTCGACTCGCTGCAGGCAGCACTTGACAGCCTGATCATCAAATATCCCGACAGCGATGTAGTTCCTTTGGCTCAAAATATTCTTGATTACCTGAAAGGGCCTGTCGATACCACTTCTGCCACAGGCGGTAACAAAGAACCCAAAGAAGTGATAGATTACAGCATTTATGAATTTAACCCCAGAAGTAAACAAATTTATGCACTGGTTGTGAGTGGTCCTTCTGTAAATGTGAATGCCCTGAAGGTGCGAATTTCCGACTTTAACACGAAATTCTACAACCTCGATAACTTAAGCATCACCTCCATATTGCTTGATAAAACCACTCATTTTGTAATGGTAGGAAATTTTGAAACCACTACCGACGCTATGCGGTATTATAATGCCATATCAGATAACGAATATGTTTTCTCGAATCTGGAAAATGCTGAATACAACGGGTTCGTTATTGCAAAGGATAATTATCCCGTATTTTATAAAGACAAGGACGTGAAGAAGTACATGGCTTTTTTCAAAGAAAACTACCTGAACAGTAATTAAAATAAACTACTTTTATACTCAAAAAAAGCGGCAAAATGGCGAAAAACAACATAATGGACACCAAACCCAACACAATTGTTTCCGGCACGGTCATAAAAGGAGAGATCACAACCAATGGTGATTTTCGCATCGACGGCAAGCTGGTCGGATCGATTGTTTGCAAGGGTAAAATTGTTGTTGGACAAACCGGTAGTATTGACGGTGAAATTGAATGCCAAAATGCAGATTTCTCCGGGAATATCAAGGCAAAGGTACATGTAGAACAACTGCTTTCTCTCAAATCGACAGCTGTTTTTCACGGCGATATCGTTACCAATAAAATTTCCATTGAACCCGGCGCCAAGTTTAGTGGCACCTGCAACATGGATGGTGGCTCACACAAACCCGAACCGATCAATGCCACAAGATTCGCAGAACGACAAAAAGAAAAAATACCTGGATAATTATGCCCGGTATTCCAGTAATGCCCTACAGATGATGGTGATCATTTTTCTGGGTATCTGGGGTGGTATCAAATTGGATGACTGGATCGTAACCGGATTTCCCCTGTTCACTGTATTGATGGCTTTGCTATCGGTTTCAGCTGCTATTTATATCGTTATCAAAGATCTCCTGAAAAAGAAATAAAAAATGGAAAACAATTACCTGGGCTTCGTCAAAAAACTGATCCTGTATACGATCATCCTTGCTTTCCTTGGATACTTTGCAAGCTTTGTCATCCCAAGCGATTATCAGAGTCCTGCACTCCCTTTTTTGTATGTTTTCTTTTTTTCGGTCACTTTACTGGTTCACCGGTTGATAATAAATCTCACCGGAAATCAGCCGCAAAAATTTATCCGGATGTTCATGCTACTTACTTTCGGAAAATTGTTTTTCTATTTGATGATAATTGTGATTTACGCTTTTGCGAACCGGCCGGATGCAGTTGCGTTTATCCTCAACTTTTTTGTGTTGTATGTCCTTTTTACAGTTTTCGAGGTGGTTCAAAGCCTGAAATTTGCCAAATACATGCAGCAGTAGTTTCCTTGCGTTATTTCCTTTTTAATTCTTCCACCATGTGAAGTTCAAGATCAGAAATGAAATTTTTGAGATCTTTGATTTTATTCAGGTCCGATTGAAAAGCTGTGAGGACCCCTTTTATCTCCTTGATCTTTTTGATTAATTCCGTTTGCTTCTCCAAAGAAAGAGTGCTATTTAACATGATGATAAAATCAGCCCCTTTAAATTCGGTAAACAGTTTGCCGTCAGGATTGTAATTTCCGATCAAAAACCAGGAATAGCCGGAATTTTCATCCACATGATGAAACAAAGAATAGTGGAGGAGCTCTTTGGCAACCGGATGGAAATAGGGAAGATCGTTCATCCTTCGCAGATCTGTTTTCAGGTTTTCGTTGAGTTGCATAGCCAGCCAGAAATCACGTTTGTGGCAGGAGATAGCGATCAGGGTGATGTCGCTGCTGAAGTCGATGTCGAGTTTTAGTTTTTTGGGCATATATCGATGATCATGTATTATTCTCTGTGATTTCCAATACCATCCGGGTCGCTTCACCCACAAACTCACTGCATTTCGAATGGGTATTAAGTATGGCATACCTGTGCTGTCCTTCTTCTGAGCCAAGATCAACACCGGTGAGACCCCGGCAACTGATCGCTCCGAACTTTTCCCTGAACCTTTTTATGAATTCCTGAACCGCCTCATAATTCTTATCCCTGGATTGATGGGAATGATCGCGACCATATGCGATATTTATAGCAAGGATGGCTCCGGTAACTGCACCGCAATACCCATCTGTATTCGACAAACCGCCGTTGAAACCAGTTGCAATCCGGGGGATGAGGTCCGATTGAATTCCACTGTAATCAGCTACTGCCTTTAAAACGCTTTCAGCACAACCAAAGCCGGAATCAAAATATGCTTTACTGTCGTTAATTACTTTACCATTCATTGTAAAAAATTGAAGGATAAAATTAGTCATTCCTTTGGTTGTCAATCTTACTGTAATTGATTTTTTAATCAGTTCTGGTGTTTTTTATCTGTCCACAACCGAACAAGAACTGTTCGGAATAGATGATTAATCGTGGCTTTCACCAATATGATAGCCTGATTAATAGCCTGAATTCGAATAAATTTCATAAATCGGTATGGATTTGGAGAGATTAAGATAAATCGGAAAATTGTGAGAATAAAGACGTTATGGTTGGGTATAATTTTACTTGGGATTATCCTTTTATTGGGGAACTTCCGGACATACCTTGTTTTAGGGGCAAGTGATCTGCCCACCTTTAACTCCGGCGACAAAGTCATCATTAATCGTTCAGCTTACGATGTAACAGTGCCCTTTTCAAGTGTAAAGGTATTTCCATGGCGCAAACCGGATCGGGGCGATATGGTGCTTTGTTAT
>JAGQVF010000014.1 GCA_020438135.1 Bacteroidales bacterium
TCAGCCATTCTCTTACAAATTCTTTTGACAGTTGTTTTTGTTGTTCACCTTTGGCAAATCGTTCTTCATATCCATTTTTATAAAAATACCGGGAAGAGTCGGGTGTATGAATTTCATCGATCAGATATATTTTCCCATCTTTTTTACCAAACTCGTATTTTGTATCTACGAGTATCAAACCTTTTTCTTCAGCAATTTCACTTCCTCTGTTGAACAGTTCGATGGTATATTTCTCAAGCATTTCATAATCTTCTTTTGATACCAATCCTTGTTTAATGATCTCCTCCTTCGAGATATCTTCGTCATGGCCTTCGTGGGCCTTGGTAGTAGGAGTAACAATGGGCACAGGAAATCGTTCATGTTCGCGCATACCGTCAGGAATCGGAACACCGCAAATTTCACGTGCTCCTTTTTTGTAAGTTCGCCATGAACTGCCAGTTAGGTATCCGCGTATGATCATTTCAACCGGAAAAGGTTCGCAAAAATGACCAACAGTAACCATTGGATCGGGTGAGGCAATTTTCCAGTTGGGACAAATATCTGCTGTCAGATCCAGAAATTTGGAGGCGATCTGATTTAAAACCTGGCCTTTGTATGGGATTCCCCTGGGCAATACAACATCGAAGGCAGAAATCCGATCGGTTACTACCATCACCATAAAGGTATCATCAATGTTATAAACATCCCTGACTTTACCTTTATACACACTTTTTTGCTTTGGGAAGTTGAAATCTGTTTTAACTACTGCATTACTCATTTTTTGATTTGTTTTCCGGTTTGTGATTCGTACTGTATGCATTGATTATTTTAGTAACCAGGCTATGCCTTATAACATCATGGTTGTCGAGATAAATAAAATCAATTCCTTTAATTCCGCGCAACAATTTTTCAGCTTGTAAAAGCCCGCTCGCCTGGTTGCGTGGCAGGTCAACCTGCGTGATGTCGCCAGTGACAATAAATTTGGCCGAACGCCCCATTCTTGTAACAAACATTTTCAGTTGAAGTTCAGTGGCATTTTGGGCTTCATCGAGAATAGCAAAAGCGTGATCGAGGGTTCGTCCGCGCATAAAAGCGAGAGGAGCAACTTCGATGGTGCCATCTTCGAGGTATTTCAGTAGTTTTTGTGTGGGAATCATATCGCGCAGCGCATCATAAAGGGGTTGCAGGTATGGATCGAGCTTTTCACGCAGATCGCCAGGTAAAAAACCAAGGCTTTCGCCGGCTTCAACTGCAGGCCGGGTCAGGATGATCCGGCGAACCTCTTTTTTCTTTAATGCCCTCACAGCTAATGCTACCGCGGTATAGGTTTTACCGGTTCCGGCAGGGCCGATGGCAAATATCAGGTCATTTTTTGCACTACTGTCAACCATTTTTTGCTGATTTTTGGTCATCGCTTTGATGAGCCGCCCTTCAGCACCATGAAGTATCACTCCATTATTCGAATCGGATTCAGCAAAACGAAGAGAACCATTATCGTCCTTCAAAATCTGGTTGATATCAAATTCACCCAGCTTCCCAAATTTGTCGTAGTGCAACAACAGCAAATGAAACTTATCTTCAAATTCTTCCAGGTCATCCGAATTTCCAATGGCTTTAACCATGTCGCCTCGGGCAATGATTTTAAGTTTGGGAAAATGTTGTTTGATTTGTTCCAGGTTTTTATCATTAACACCGTATATTTCAACGGGATCATAGGAAGAAATGCTGATGGTGCGTTCGTTCATATTGCGTTTTAGGACTTCGGGATTACCGCCATTCGTAAAAAGTTGATATCATATACAGCGTATCCTTCAGAATTATTATTTTTGACTGATGCAAAATTATACTAAATCGGTTCGTAATTCAATAACTTATCAATAATTTATGCCGATTATTACACTTACGAGCGACTGGGGAGATAAAGATCATTACGCAGGGGCGGTAAAGGGAGCTATTTTGAACAAAATGAGCGACATAACCATTGTCGACATCAGTCACAAAATACCACCATTTGATATCGAACAGGCTGCTTTTATTCTGCGTAACAGTTATCCATCATTTCCCCCGGGAACTGTACATATTATTGGTATCAATACCGAAGAATCTGATAAAACCGGACATACAGTTGTTGAATACAAACGGCAATTTTTCATAGGAACCGACAACGGCATTTTTTCAATGTTATTTGATGGTAAACCCGATAAGGTCGGAGAACTCACCATTAACCAGGATTCCGATTATTTTACTTTTTCGACTCGCGACAGATTTGTGTCTGCAGCTGTACACCTGGCATCCGGAAATCCCATGAATGAAATCTGTGATCTGAAAGATAATATCGTTGAGAAAATTTTACTTAAACCGGTTGAGGATGCCGGCATGATCAAAGGGCATGTGATCTATATTGATAATTATGAAAATGTGATCACCAATATTACCGAATCGTATTTCAAGGAGATACGAAAGGGCAGGGGTTTTTCCATTGTTTTCAGGTCGTATGAAATTTCTGCTATCAGCAAGTCGTATAATGATGTAGCCAGGGGCGAAATTCTGGCCCTTTTTGATACAGGCGGATACCTGGAAATTGCAATAAACCAGGGGAATGCCTCCGGATTGCTTGGTCTCGATCTAAAAGATATGATTCGGATTGAATTTACATAAACTTTGCTGGTACCGCTTCCTGCCAATTGTAAATTTCCGGTTCTCTATTTTCTATAATTTTGGCGTTTTGAATATTAGCCATGTTGCTTTTTAAAAAAATATCACCCAGGTTTAGATTGTATATCCCCATCATAGGGAGTATTGTAATTGCTATACTTCTGATTACAATTTATTCGGTTAACAGAATTACCGGAACCCTTTACAATGCAGTTGAAAGGAACCTGACCCTTGAAGTGCAAACTCTGAAGAAAATGTTCGAACGCGAACGTGATCTCAAACTCGATAAAGTTAAGTCGGATCTGAAGGTCGCTCACAAATTGTTTTATCAAAAATCATTGTCTTCAGGTCACGATATCATACCCATCACAGTGATAAACCAGCTAACGGGAAACGAACAAGCTGCGGAATTGGAAAACTGGCAGTTTGATGGCAAACAATTATTCAATAACTTTGAATTTGTTGATCAGATTTTTGATCTTGTCGGAGGCACGGCCACCATCTTTCAGAAGATCGATAGCGGATATGTGAGAATATCGACCAATGTAAGAAAATCGGATAGCAGCAGGGCTGTGGGTACTTACATCCCAAATAATTCCCCGGTTGTAAAAACCATCGAATCGGGAGAAACCTATTTTGGCAGGGCATACGTTGTTGATAGCTGGTATATTACGGCTTACGAACCCATTGTTTTGGATGGAAAAATCAAGGGGATGTTATATGTGGGTGATAAAGAGAAAGACCTTGGTGAATTGCGGAATAAAATCGAGTCGTTAACCATTGGTAAAAACGGATTTCCTTTTGTGATCGATAAGAGCGGAATGTTTATCATTCATCCCTATGCAAGCGGCGAAATTTGGAATAATGAACCGATAATCGATACAATTCTTTCCAGAAATTCAGGAGTAACTTCTTATTCACTGCATCGTGATGGAATTAAAAAGCTGGTTGCATGGGAATATTTTCCTGATTTCGGGATATACATTGCAGCAGCCGTCCCTTTGAAAGATGAAACCGGTTTGCTCGTAAGGAATGTGGTTGTGAATTCAGTTGTGATAGCCTTTGTAGTTATCCTTGTATTATCGGTGCTTGTCTATTTTATTACTACTGAAAATGTTCAGCGTTTTTTAAGACAACTGGAGGTATCATCCAAAAAACTACGATCGGCCCAGGAGGCACTTGAACAGTCGGAACGCCATTTTCAAACCCTTTTTAACAACAGTTCCGATGAGATATTTGTGATTGATTTTAACGGGAGCTTTATCGAGGTTAACCAGGTAGCCTGCGACAATCTGGGGTATCGGAAGGAACAGATCCTTCAAATGAATATTCGGGATATCAAACCAGAAGAACAAAAAAGCAAAGTGGATGAAAATATTTCGATGATCCATAAATTCGGAAGGCACCGCTACGAATCTGAAAATATTTCAAAGGACGGAAAGGTTATTCCGGTCGAAATGAAAAGTCGGGTCATCGAATTCAGGGGGCGTCAGGTCA
This sequence comes from Bacteroidales bacterium, assembly GCA_020438135.1. Taxonomy (GTDB): domain Bacteria; phylum Bacteroidota; class Bacteroidia; order Bacteroidales; family JAADJA01; genus JAADJA01. Next base: position 4,132 of record JAGQVF010000014.1, read on the forward strand.
TATTAACCATTTCAAGGGATATTTCAGAACGTAAAGAAGTGGAAGAGCGAATTCTTACCACCATAATTCAAACAGAAGAAAATGAACGCAAACGTTTTGCAGCCGACCTTCATGATGACCTTGCGCCGATACTTTCAACCGTTAAACTTTATACCGACCTGCTTAAAAAGAAGAACTTTAAAAAAATAAATGAAGAAGAAGCAGTGAAAAATATCGAAGAATTGGTTGATATGGCCATAACCTCCACACGTACCATTTCACGTAACATCCGGCCGAACATCCTTCAGGATTTTGGCCTTGCTGCTGCCATCAATGATTTTTGCAGTTTTATCAAAAAAACCGAATCGATCCATATTGAAGTTGTTACAGGGCAATACAAAATTGAAGAACGTGGCATCGAAGAGTCGGTACTTTACCAGGCCGTAAAAGAATTGATCAACAATACCCTGCGACATTCGGGTGCGAAGAACATTAAAATAGAATTGAAAAGTTTTGGTGAACAGGTGATTCTTTATTATCGTGATGACGGACAGGGATTTGACCTGGCCGAGGCGATGAAACAAAACACCGGCCTGGGACTGAACAATATTATAAATAAGATAAAATCGGTAAAAGGTACTGTTGATATCAATACCGAACCGGGCAAAGGCATGTTCCTGATCGCCTCATTAAAACTAAAAAGAAATAAACAAATCTGAGTGATAACAGTTAAATTTGTAGCCGATTCATGCAACTATTAAGGTAAAGCATCAATGGATATAGCCCGGGTAATCATAGTCGACGATCATGTAATTTTCAGAAAAGGTTTATATACTATTTTAAACGAAATCGATTTCGTGAAAGTGGTTGGTGAAGCGTCCAATGGAAATGAATTGCTTGAGCTGCTCAAAAAACAGTCGGCTGATGTAATCCTGATGGATATCAAAATGCCGGTGATGGATGGAATTGAAGCCACAAAAAAGGTTTCGGCAAAATATCCCGCAATCAAAATTATTGCGCTCACCATGTTCGAGGAGATCAGTTATTTTAATAAGATGATCGAAGCGGGGGCATCTGGTTTTCTTTTGAAAAAAACAACCTCAGAAGAACTGGAAAGAGCTCTCAACCTGGTTTTGATGGACGAAAGTTATTTCTCAGAGGAGTTCATGAGTTCGGTCAATATGTACATCAAACCAAAACAGAAGGAATCATCGATAGTCCTTACCGATCGCGAACAGGAAGTGCTGGAACTGATTTGCAAAGGTTATTCCAATATTGAGATTGCAAACTTCCTCGGTGTGAGTAGTCGAACCGTTGATGGATTCCGTGCCCGGTTATTTGAGAAAACAGGGGCTAAAAATGCTCCCAACCTGGTGATGTTTGCAATAAAAAACGGGCTGGTGAATTGAATTAGCAAAATCCCGAAAGTCGCATGATTGTCCCCGGATAACCTCAAACGCTAGTGTAAAATATAATATCTTATAAAGAGTTATTTGTACTGAAATTTCAAAGTTTTTGGAAATATTTGGAACCTGATTGAATAAATACGTATAAAGTTTATCAAAACACTGTTGTTAATAACAAAGTTTTGTCAGAGTCATCCATCATATTCCGAAAATCTACTTTTACAAAGGCGTTGAATCGATGAAACATTTTATCATTTCAGGGTTAGTTCTCCTGCTATCCGGCATCACTGGATTTGCATCCGATGTGGTAGTAAATGTACAGGAATCCCACTCCTTTAAAATTGACTATTCTCCTGACGTACGCAATCAAAAGGATATCAATAATTTTTTCATTCGCGAAATTGCGAGACATAACCTCACAAGTCTATACAATACCAGCTATACCTATCATTATACGCTTCAAAAATCGCTTGAAAAGTCGGCACCTTACACCTACCAGGTGTCCGCGACAATTCTGGGCAGCCATTGCACAGGTAATATCTTTTACCGTGATTTTGATATTTCCGATATTCTGAAACCTGATGTTGCCGATTTTACACTGGTTGTGAATGACAAAGGCAATTCGATTGCAATGGATGAATTTAATGCAGTAGTTGCAAATGATAACAATGTTTTTAAGGTAAGCTTCGAACTGGAAACAACCGGTGAGCCGGCTGATTTTGAGATCGCAGTTAGCAACATATCGTTCTATTCAAATCAAAAAGACAGGGATTTGTTTTATGAACGGATCGGGTACATCGACAATTATTATGCAGCTATTGCAGCAATCGACCAATCGGTAAAAAGGATCAGGGAATTTGATGTGGTTCGTTCGGGACCCTTTGCTGCATTTGTTTGTATGTCGGAATCTAAACGTATTCTCGATCGAATTGAAAACTCTGCATTTATTATGGCTTTGCAGGTAAATCGTGATAACAGGCCAGGATATTATGCAAAACTTCAGGAATTCAGAAACCAGGTTGACTATTTGGAGCTAAGTTACAACTCCCTGCTTCGCAATACTACCTTCGTCAAATTCACTCAAAGCCTGTCCGATTTGGTTGACAATTATATCAGGGAAGTGAGTCGCTTTTACAACCTTTCGCAGGAAACAACTCATTCATACCAACCCTATTTTTACAATCTCGGAATGTTTACCTATAAAAGCAGCGACTTGTATTTGTATAAAAAGGGACTTGATCAGATATTAAAGAAAACAGGCTTTTGCAACGATACGGATGCCATTTACGACGAACTTAAAATTGAAATTTTCGAAGCTTATTTAGAAAAGGCGGATGAGTTTACCGACAAAGAATATTTTTATCTCGCACGCGGATTGCTCGAAAATGCTGAACGCTTTTATCACAAAACTTCTGCCCTTTCGCTGCCTTTAAGTTATAACATCGCCCTTGGAAAAGCCAGCTATGGAATTTATAATTCATATATACATCTGATCGACAGAGCCATTGATATCGGGAATTATGAGCTGGCTGAGAATTATATCAAAAAAGCATCTGAATTTCAGGCAGGAAACAACAAGACCATAATTTCGGCCAAATATGTGCAAAATGCCTCTGAAAAACTGGTTCAGCTATACATTAACAAAGGCTTTAACCATGTTCAGAATGAAGAGTTTAAAGATGCCATGTATTGTTTCATACAGGCGCACTCGGTATGCGAAAACCTGGGGGTTTATAACAATGATTATGTGATCAAACATGGATTGATCCAGTCGCGAAACGGCTATTACAATCAATTGATCGGACAGGCGACCGAAAGTATCGAAAAAGGTGAAGAAACGCTTGCTTTTCAGTATATCGATCAGGCCAATTCGCTGTCAGAAGAGTATGATCTGCAGCCTGAATACATAGAAAACTTTGAATATATTCAATCGCAATATCATCAGCAGGTTTATCTTAAATTGATTTCAGAAGGAAAAAAACTCCTGACTGCAGGAAATTACACCATGGCATATCACAAATTGCTGCAAGCACTCGAACTTGAGGAACAATTCGATTTGGAGATATATGAACCGTTGCCGGAGGTTTTTGCCGATGCAGCAACACCCTACCTGATGGATCAGTGCAGGCTTGCAGAGATAAAAGTAAAAAAAGATGAACTGGATGAGGCGAAATCGATTTATGATTATTGCCTTACGCTGCAATCTGAATATGGATTGAATTATGAACCTGAATTGTCTGCAGGGTTGACCATGCTGAATAATAACATTTTTTCGAAGCAATGTCATATGCTTGCTGAAAGTTATGAAGAACACCTCGATAACGCCAACAACCTGATTGATGGTGGTGATTTTATCAGCGCACTGGAAGTCCTCCGTGATCTTGAATCAGAATTGAAAAAGAACTATTTCTGCGAATATGACCAGTCTTCGGTTTCAGGAATGATCTCATTGTATGAGCCGGCAGCTGAATACCAGGTATTGGCAAACCAGGCCCAGGAAGCATTGTCGGATGGGAATAACGATAAGTTTATCAGGGTTTATAAACAAATGGAGGAACTGTCGAATCTGTATGAGGTAATCAGGCGCCGGATTGAACCTATGCCACTTCACTATTTGTTTTCGGTAAAGAAAAACCTGGCACTTTTCGAGTCGTCTGTTTCAGGATATGATAATGCTGATCAATTGGAAACAGCCATGAAAATTATGCATGTTCTCGAAGCTAACAATACCAGTTTTCGCGATACCAGGTCATTCCAGCAAAAGCTTGCCGAAAAGATGGCACTTGCTGACAAAGCCAATGCAGGAGTAACCGACCCAAAAAACCATGTTGAACAGTATACCGGTGGGAGTTCCTTCTACAAATATTTCAGGAAAACCTATATTCAAACCCTTCAGGATTAACGGGTGCCGGATTTATTCATGAAAAAAAAATAAACGATAGCACCTGTGTTCAGGTTAACTGACTTGGTGGAATAAACCGATAATTTAAGTTTCCATATTTATTTCTTCACGTTCTTAAAGAATTTGTATATTAGCGCATCATTCTTCAATATTTATAAACTTATTCATACGATATGAAAAAGAGGTTGTTATTGATCAGCAATTCCACAAACTTTGGTGAAGATTATCTGGAATGGCCCAGGCCACATATAAAAAACTTTCTCGACAAAACTGGTGTAAAGCGGGTTCTTTTTATTCCTTATGCAGGTGTTGCATTATCCGATGACGGAATCGAAGCTTCTTATGATGCCTATGAAGAAAGAGTGAATGGCGTTTTTAATGAGCTGGGATTTGAAATATACAGCATTCACCGCGAAAAAGATCCTGCTCAGGCAGTTAAAGACGCACTTGCTATTGCTGTAGGTGGAGGAAATACTTTTCACCTTGTTTATAAACTTCATGAATTGCGGTTGATGAAGGTGATCCGTGAGGCGGTCGAAAACGGATTACCCTACATGGGTTGGAGTGCTGGGGCAAACATTGCCTGCCCCACTATGAGAACCACCAATGATATGCCTATCATTGAACCGGAAAGTCTCGAATGCCTGAGCCTGGTCAATTTTCAGATTAATCCGCATTTTCTGGATGCAACCATCGAAGGGCATGGAGGAGAAACCCGTGAACAACGGTTGGAAGAGTTTATGGTAATCAATAACAATGTTTATGTTGCCGGTTTGCGTGAAGGTACTTTGCTGTCAGTAGATGGGGAACAAATGGACCTGGTTGGAGCAAGGCCAATGCGACTTTTTAAATTTGGCAACGATCCGCGTGAATATGAGCCTGGAGCTTCACTGAACTTCATGTTATAGCGCTTTTAAAATATCCCTCAGGTTAAATTTTCTGTTTGGCATGGTTTCCGGAATTTTACCGGAACAGTAATGCATTTTGCCTGAACCAAATCAGGCTGAGTGACAGATTATATATAAAAGATTAATTATTTAAAAAAAACTAATTTTGCAGACGATTTTAATTTTGTTAATTTGGCCAGATAAGTTTATCATCTTCTTGTAGTACATGAACTTTTCTTATAACATACTTGATGAAGAAAAATTACTAATGGACCAGTTTCCACTTCCTTTTGCCAAATGCAGCATCCGGAATATGTCTGATAATTCCGGCCAAATGATGCAGGTAATACAGGCAAATACACTATTTAAAACATTGATTTTTCCGGAAGCTACAGCATTGAATAAATCAACTTTTGATGTCTTGCCCGATCCGCTTGCAACCCATGTCGGTTCGGCTGATTTCAGGGATCGATTGGAAAGCGCCGATCCGGGTGAGGTTATTTCAACTTCGCCTTTTACTTTAGGAAACTTACGCTATAAAGCATCTATAAAAAAATTATCAGATGCTGACATCTCCATTACCTTGATGCAGACAGATAGGCCTGGCGCTCACCAGGAGGTATTCGGAATGGGGTTGGAACATTTCAGGGAAATTTATCAGAATACAATGGTTGGTCTTCTTCGGACAGATATCAGCGGAAATATCGTTGTTGCCAACCAGGCCGTGCTCAACTTGCTTGGCTATGATACATTTAATGAGTTTGAAAAACATAAAATTGATGAGCACCGGGTTTTGATCAATTACAACTCAAACGAATTATTTGAAGCAGTCAATGAGAGGGGTTTTCTGTATGGTGTGGAATCCTCCTGGCAAACCAGGGATGGCAATGCCATATATGTGCTTGAGAACATCAGGTTGATTAAAAACGGTAGTGAAGAAAGCACTAAGTATGAAATCACTCTTGAGAACATTTCTTCACGAAAGATTGCAGAAAATCAATTGCGTCAGTTGAATAGCATATTTACTGATTTGGGTGTTGATACCAAACAAAATATTCAAACGATTGTCAAAAAAACCAACCTGATCCTCAACGGTGCGTGTGCGCTTTACAATCGGCTTGACGACAAGGCTGAGTCGCTCATTTTGTGGTCAGAATATAATGCACCGGAAGACATTGACAAAACCGATCATCCTGAAGGCCATATTTGTTATGAGGCAACCATTAAAGGCCATGATAAAACCATTGCCATCAGCGATTTAAATGAAACATCCTTTTTTGAATCAGATCCTTCTGTAAAAAAATATAAACTTCGTTCATACCTTGGGCATCCGGTTAAAGTTTATGGTCAGGTTATCGGCTCCCTTTGTATTGTTGATGTTAAAAGTCGGGAATTTACGGAGACGGAAAAAAAGATAATAAGCACGCTTGCAGTAGCTTTGTCGCTTGAACATGAAAGGCATATTCTGGAGCAAAAACTCGAAGACAGTAAAATTGCCGCAGAAACAGCAAGCATGGCAAAAACACGTTTCCTTGCAAATATGAGTCACGAAATCAGAACTCCCCTGAATGGAATCATGGGATTTTCAGAAATATTAGGCAGTCAGGAACCGGATGAGAGAAAAAGGCGAATGCTGAAAATGATTGAAGAATCGGGAAATCAATTGCTTCAAATCGTGAATGATATTTTTGACTATTCGATGATTGAAGCGCGCAAACTGACCATGCAAAAATCAGCATTTGATTTAAAAAGTTTACTCGGAGATACCCTTGCCTTCTTTATAAAAGATGCTGAAATTAAAGGCTTACAAATTGCATTGGATACAGATAAGGTAAGTCAATCATACCTGGTAGGCGATCATTTTAAATTCAACCAGGTTGTTTTTAATCTACTGAGCAATGCGGTAAAATTTACGGATCAGGGAACGGTTTTGGTGATTGCTGCAACCCATCAAACAGATGAAGATGTCTATGTGGAAATCACGATTGAGGATACCGGAATTGGAATTGATCAGGAGAAACTCGTAACTATTTTTGAAGAATTTGAACAGCTTGAATACTATTTGACTAAAAAAACAAGAGGAACTGGTTTAGGACTGGCCATTACTAAAAAGCTGGTTTTATTTTTAAACGGAGAAATATCGGTAGAAAGTGAATCAGGGAAAGGAAGCAGATTCAGGATTTCAATCCCATTTCAAGCCAATACAATAAAAAAATCGAATGAAATTATGAATGATCAAATTGACAAGCAGCATGAAGAGCCAACAAAAATTAACATTTTACTGGCTGAAGATAATGAAGCCAATCAATTTTTAATTAAAGCTATAACCAAATCGGAAAATTGGGATATTACTGTTGTGGATGACGGAGAACAGGCTGTACATGCATACAAAAACGGGAATTTTGACCTGATACTGATGGATGTGCAAATGCCGGTGATGAATGGCTATGAAGCAACTCAAATCATCCGTGATATTGAGAAAGAAAAAGGTATCCACACACCCATTATCGCTTTAACGGCCTATGCAATGAAATCCGACAGAGATGAATGTATCAGTGCCGGTATGGATGACTACATTGCCAAACCTTTCAAAAAACAGCAATTTCTTGAAACAATCAATGCCATCATCAATAATGCCGGATGATTGCTTTGACTGGTAAGGCTTTAAAATTAAGTTGTCAAAAAAAAATCTTCGTTTAATTGATTTTTACATTTAATAGATCAGATTTTTTCCTTCTCTTTCGTAATACATGCTTATTTTAGCCGGATCAACGGTGCTTGTATGAAAATTACGCTGATCCCTGTTTTCCTGTTACTCATTCTCGTTGGCGGTTGTTCACGAAACACCGGTTCTTTCGAAATGGTGCTGCCCTCGCCGGATTCCAATACCATTCTTTATTTCAATCTAAACAATGGTGAGCCTTATTACCTGGTTTATTATAAAAATGAAATCATTATCGGATGGTCTAATATTGGCTTAAAAACCTCAACCACCGACCTGACAAATGACCTTCAAAAATGTGAAACTGGTCAGCAGGATGAGCAAATGAGAACCTTTCCGGATGCAGATCAAGATGTAACCCTGGATGCACCCTTCAACAAATTGGAAATTTGTCTAGAATCAAATAAATATCCTGCGAGCGGAATCACCCTGGTATTCAGATGTTATAACAATATGGTCAGGTTTGCTGTATCCGGGTTTTTTAATGAGGAGGAAAAAAACATCACAGACTTTACAAATTTTGAACTTCAGAAAAGTAATGAATCATGGTATCTGCAAACCGATTCAACCGCTCAACCGGTGGATGCACTTGCAGAGAATGTGGAAATTGGTTGCCCCGCAAATTTTTATAAAAATGCTAACTTTAAAATAAAGATTTCCACAGCGGGTGAGATAATGCATAAAAGTGATTGTATGAAAGCTTTGGGAGAGTCTCACGAATATCAGTTCTGCACTGGAATTTCTGAAAAATACAAAACTGCTGAAAATTACATTTATTCCACACAATGGAAGGTTATTCAAATAATTGAAAATGACACAACATATTAATTCAGGTAAATCCAAAGGATCGGGTGGTTTGCCGGCTTCAATCCCTGTTTTCATGGCCTTTTTATGTATGGGTTTTGGGGATGCTGTTGGTCCGTTTGTAGGACTTGCGCGTGAAGAATTTGAACTCTCAAACACCATGGCTCAGTTAATTCCCTTTGCAGGATTTATCATGTTTGGCCTGTTATCCGTGCCAATGGGCATTTACCAGGATAAAAAAGGGAAAAAGTTCATACTTATGCTTGGATTGATCATTGCGATGGCAGGCTTATTAGTACCCGTTATAGGTGGTTTGGAATCCTATGCGCTTTTTCTTGTAACGGTATTGATGTTGGGTGCAGGGGCAACTATTTTGCAGGTAGCCGGTAATCCGATTATGCGCGATGTTTCACCCGGAGGAAAGTATGCCAGAAATTTGTCTCTCGGACAATTTGTTAAAGCTATTGGTTCTCTCTCGGGGCCTTTGATTCCTGTTATTGCGGCACGGTGGCTTGGTATGGGATGGGAGTTGATATTTCCTGTGTATAGTGTAGCTGTTTTGGTTACTATCATTTTGCTCGCTTCAACACGAATACATGAATTCAAATCTGAAAGCGATCAGCATGCATCCTTTGCTTCAAGTCTGGGTTTGTTAAAAAATCCATATGTCTTGATGATGGTTCTTGGAATATTCCTGTATGTAGGGGCGGAAGTGAGTATGTCATCCAACATCCCGCTTTATTTGGAGGATTCTTTTGGTATCGATATTAAAACCCTGGGGGTTGCGGGTTCTGGTTTTTTCTTTATTGCAATCATGACTGGTCGTTTTTTGGGTTCTGTGATCCTGAACTGGATCAGTGCCAAACGATTTCTCGTCATCACAGCATTTGTGTCTATCATTGGTATTGCTGGATTATTTACAGGAAATCAACTGATTGCTATTATAAGCATTTTTGTCACCGGATTGGGATTTGCCAACGTTTTTCCATTGATTTTTTCGATCACAGTCGATCGTATGCCTGAACGGAGCAATGAACTTTCGGGTTTAATGGTAACAGCGATATTAGGCGGTGCCATATTGCCTGTATTTTCTGGTGTTGTTTCGGATCTGACTTCTGTCGCAATTGGATTTACAGTGCCCTTGTTGGCACTCGTTTATATTTTGTTTGTAGGTTTTAAAATCAACCGGTTATAATTCATTTTAAAAAAGTTTCCTTTTGTATGAAAAATCAAGCAGCTATTGGTATTGACATAGGTGGGACCAACACGGTCCTTGGATTGGTTGACCGTTACGGAAAAATATTGGTTGCCAGGTCCATGCCAACAAAAACATCGGAAGATTATACTGTTTATATGGATAGTCTTTGCAACGCAATTGCCGATTTGATTGCAGCCGGTTATACTGAAACCGAGATTACAGGTATCGGTATAGGCGCTCCAAATGGAAACTATTATAACGGAACCATTGAATTTGCTCCGAACCTTAAGTTTAATGGCATAGTGCCTGTTGTGGATTACATTAAGGCACGGTTCAGTTATCCAATCGTAGTGCTAACCAACGATGCAAATGCGGCGGCCATTGGTGAAATGGTTTACGGAGGTGCCAGAAATATGAAAGATTTTATCATGATTACGCTTGGTACAGGTGTCGGTAGCGGGATTGTTGTAGCCGGTGAAATGGTTTATGGTCATGACGGATTTGCCGGAGAAATCGGTCATACTATCGTCGACCCGCATGGCAGGCATTGTGGATGTGGTCGGCAGGGTTGTCTAGAAACATATACTTCAGCTCCCGGTATTAAACGCACTGTTTTTGAATTACTGGCAAATCGCACAGAAGATTCTGTTCTCAGAAATGAGAGTTTTAATTGCCTGTCAGCTAAAAAAATTGATGAGGCTGCAAGGTCGGGGGATAAAATTGCGATTGAAGCTTTCGAAATTACAGGTGAAATTTTGGGATTAAAACTGGCTGATGCAGTAGCACATACCAGTCCTGAAGCCATTTTCCTTTTTGGAGGTTTGGCCCAGGCCGGTGATTTGATATTTGATCCGGTGAAAAAGCATTTCGAAAACCAGGTTCTTAACATTTATAAGAACAAGGTAAAGATTCTGCCTTCTGAGCTACCTCCGGGCGATGCAGCCATTCTGGGAGCGAGTGCGCTGGTCTGGAAAGAATCAGGAAAATAGAAGGAGAAAAAATTGGCTCCTTAAGTTATCTATATGACATCTTATTGACTGACCCCCTCGTCAATTTGACTGAAAATTTTCCCATTTGTAAAACTTTTTACCAGAGATGGAGTTATTTATAATTGCATTCAAACGTTTGATAAATTTTATCAAAGCATTGATAATCACCATATATCCTTCTGATGTTAGGAGATGGAAACTATTCGCGAAAGTGTATTTTGATTTATTAGCAAAACAGAAACATTTCGTTGCACAGTATTTGCAAGGTAATTTTCATTTAAATCCGATCCACGATTAGGAAAGACTATTTACAATTCGTGATTTACTCAAACAGGAAGCAGATGAAAGTTGTCAGAAAAGCTTTCAGGTCGAACTGCCAAATGATTTTTGTAAGTTTTACTTAGTTACCGGTTCGGTTACCAAAATGGTAGGTTAGTTAAAAAGGTATAAAATGATGCATCGGGTTTGGAGAGTCAGGTTGCCCGGATGTTGATAAAATATTAGTTATGGTTAAAGCGATTACAACATCGTTAATATTATTTATATTTGGTTTTCTGCAGGCACAAACCGTTCAGTTTGATACTAAGGTTTTTTTAGAAGGCCCTTTCTTTAATGATCATATGACTACCGACCTGAATCAGGGAGGACACTTGCCACTGGATCAGCCTTTTAATATTTCACCATGGAATTATGCAGGTGATGAATCGGTTTCATCAATTCCCTCAACTGATGTAGTTGATTGGATATTACTTGAAATCGTCAGGCAAACAGCTGATTCTGTTACACCTGTTTTTGAACTGTTTGATCGTCAGGCAGCGTTTCTGTTATCAAATGGTAATATCAGGGGACTGGACGGTAGCGAAATACCTTCTTTCAATCTGCAAAATATCAGTAGCTTTCATATTCAGGTCAAACACCGGAATCACCTGCCAGTGATCTCTTCGGAAACACCTAAACAATATAATGGCATTTATGAGTGGGATTTTACGACTGGTCCGGATAAGGCAATCGGACTAACTTCATCACAAAAACAATTAAGTCAGGGTGTGTGGAGCATGATTGCTGCCGACGGAAACGCCAGTAGCCAGGTTGATAACAGGGATAAAAATTCTATTTGGCTTGCAGAATTTGGAAATACCGGATATTTCCGGGGAGATTTTGATATGAATGGCCAGGTAGATTTGACCGATATCGGTGCCAAATGGTCCTTGAATGCAGGTCAGGGAAGCAGCCGTACAAGAGGTATCCTGAAGGTTTGTGACCAGAATGGCCGCTACTTTTGTAGTGGAGGCGAAGCAGTTTATCTGACGGGTTCACATACCTGGGATAATTTTCAGGATATTGGAGGTGTAGAATTCGATTATGACGATTACCTGGATTGGATGAAATCGATGAACCAGAACTTTATCAGGCTCTGGGCCTGGGAAACCCCACAGGGGACGGATTGGGCGAATAACAGTAACTATACCATTAACCCCCTTCCATACCTCAAATCAGGTTCGCAGTATGATGTTTCTTCCCTCAACCCCGAATACTTCGAAAGATTGCGGCAACGTGTGCAAGCTGCAGAAGAAAGAGGTATTTATGTTGCCATTATGTTTTTCGAAGGTTTTAGTGCCGAACATACACCCATAGCCTGGAATCATCACCCTTTTAAATCAGGTAATAACCTGAACGGCGTTTCTGTTGCACGATATGATGTTCACACCAATATTAATCCCGCTGTTGTTGAAGCTCAAAGGCTTTACGTCCGCGAGGTGATCGATATTGTAAATGTGCATAACCTCAACAATGTATTGTATGAAATCGGTAACGAAATTCCATACACACCGGAATCGGACCAGTGGCAGAACGATATGATCGATTTCATTCACAATTATGAAATGGAGACTTATGGAGTTAACAGACCTGTTGGAAAAACCTATCAAAATGATGGCGGTAATAATACAGTTCTTTTTAACAGTCCGGCCGATTGGATTTCGCCCAACACTGAAGGAGGTTATGACTGTGCTCCCGGAGATGCTCCGGTTGCAAATGGTGATAAGGTGATCATCAGCGATACAGATCACTTCTACTACATTTGGTACAACAACATCGACGGATGGCCCGTGGATTTTGTCTGGAAAAGTTTTACGGGAGGAATCAATGCCATTCATATGGACAACTGGGGTGGCGGTAGCAATATTGCAGGTCGGCTCCATGGTCCCGCAAACAGTGATATTTTCAACCTGATCCGGTATAACATGGGATGGGCCACAGAAATGGCAAAAAAGGTAGATCTCGTATCGATGACCCCACAACCGGGTTTAAGTTCAACGGGTTTTTGCCTGGCTTCCGATAAAGAGTTTATTGTTTATTTGCCGGATGGAATCCAATCCGTTAATGTAAATTTAACAGGTGTATCGGGTCAGTTTGCAGTTGAGTGGTTCAACACCGGCTATGGAACTACAACCTCTGGATCAAATGTATCAGGTGGATATTATACAAATTTAACTTCCCCTTACGGTGATTATTCTGTGTTATATCTTAAGAAAATTGAGTAGGTCTTAGTCTCCTTTCTTTTCATCATTGCTTACTTCCTTAATTTCTATCCTGACAGCATGATCTTTTGGGGTAATATCACCGGTACTCATTATGGCATACTGTTGTGTGATTTCTGCGCCTAGAAAAAATATGATTGAAGCGTAAAATATCCACAACAACAAAATTACGATAGAACCTGCAGCTCCGTAAATAGCTCCGATATTGGACGCACCCAGCCCATACCCGATAATGTATTTACCAAAGCTGAACAAAATAGCGGTTACCAAAGCGCCGAACCACGTAACACCCCATGATATTTTTACATCCGGCAGGAGTTTGTATACCATCGCAAATACAAGTGTTGACACTGCAATTGATATCAACACATTGCCTGCCCTGATCAAATAGGGTGATAATCCGCCCAGCCATTCCGAAATCGAATCCTGTAGAAATGAAAGACCGGCATCAAGCAGCAGCGATGCTGAAAAAATAATCCCAAGCCCCAAAATAATCGCAAATGAGATAAGCCTGGTTTTTATTGTATTCAGGAACTTTGAATCGGGTTTCGGCTTAATTCCCCAAATGCGGTTCAGCGACGTCTGTAAAACATTAAAAAACGTTGTGGAGGCGATCAGAAAAACGATAATACCGATAATCGTACCCAATACGTTACGTTCAGTATTCCTGAAGTTGGATATAATCTCCCTGATCAATGAGGTCCCCTGCTCTCCCAATGCAGATCTGATCTCGTTATATAGTTTATTCCGCAATAATTCATCATCCAACACAAGACCAAAAACCGAAAGTATGATGAATAAGATCGGTGAGAGTGCAAAAATCAAAAAAAATGCAGCTGAACCGGCAAGTCGAATCGGATCATCACTACCATATTTCTTTAAAGCTTTTTTTATTAACTCTTTTCCCTGTTTCAATTTTATTGACATGTATAATGGAATTTGAAGCTTTTTGAGAAATGTGATAACAATATTTTGCCATCCGGTTATATTTGCATTTTTTCTTTTCTTTATGTCTGGGAAACAGGTGATTGTTAATGTTTAAGGAAATTTCAATTCAATCTGCTTTCCGGCCTTTTGAGGATATTTGTTCCAATATGAGGAATTTCACAAACAACAAAAGGATACGATTGTCTATCCCTTTTACGATATTAGATAGCTAAACACCAGTAGGTTAAGGTCTGAAGATTCAGATTGGCACTGTTTTGAAAGTTAGCTTATCAAATGCCTGAATGAAAATTGAGATGTATGTCTTAATATCTTACTTTTTGCCAGGGCTCAAATATTACTAACTTAAGATTAAAACTATGTTACGATTAATTTTAGCATTTCTGATAATTGCGCTTGTAGCAGCCCTTTTTGGATTTGGCGGTATTGCTGCCGGAGCGGCTGCCATCGCAAAGATAATTTTCTATATATTTTTGGTTTTACTGGTTATCAGCTTGATAGCCGGTGCATTCAGGGGATTTAAATAATCCGGTCCCCGGTGCAGGATTTTACAGTGTTAAAGCCATTGTGATGCCGGGTTTAAAAGAGCTGGGTTCTGCAATGGCTTTTTTAATACTTAAACCTGACTTATTTCAGATTTTAATAATTCACATTTATATCGAAGACCAACAAAAAGGCAAATGCAAAAACTAAATTTACCGCTAAAAATTTCATTGTTTATCCTTACTTTGGTGCTGGTTTTTTACAGCATCATCCAGGCGCGCAATTTTTTATATCCACTTGCGTTTGGTCTGCTGATCAGCTATCTCTTATTTCCGGTTGTAAATTTTCTTGAACATCATAAATTCCCCCGCATACTTGCCATATTGGTTACCATTTTAAGTTCGGTAATCTTGCTGGCTGCAGCATTTTTTCTGTTTTATAAACAACTCGCCGTTATGTTTGATGACTTTGATTCCATCAAACAAAAAGCAAATCAAAACATCGAAGTATTCCAACAATATCTGAACAAGAATTTTGGAGTGAATGACAACGGGCTTGAAAAATTTCTCAAGAAGCAAGGACAAAACTTATTTGGAAACGGAAACGGCCAACTGAAGAAAGCATTTCAAACAACGACCGGTACCGTTTTTAAGATTTTTATAATGCCTGTGTATGTTTTTCTCTTTCTGTTTTACCGAACCAAATTTGCATATTTCATCCTGAAGGTCGTGAATAACGATTTTAAACCCGCAGCTATAAAAATTTTAAGAGAGATTTCGACTGTCGCTTCCAGGTATATGGGTGGTGTTTTGGTAGTGGTATTGATACTTTGTGTTCTCAACAGTACAGGTTTGCTGATCATCGGTGTGAAGCATGCACTTCTTTTGGGGATCATCAGTGCCTTTTTTAACTTTATTCCCTACTTTGGTACATTGATGGGGGGGGCTGTTCCTTTGCTCTTTGTGTTGTTAACAACCAGTGATCCGCTTACCTTATCGTTCAGGATAGTTATCTTATTTGTGATCATTCAGTTTATTGAAAACAACATTTTAACACCGAATATCGTGGGCGGAAATGTGCGTATCAATCCCTTTTTCATCATCGTTGGATTGGTGCTCGGGGCGATGATTTGGGGTATCCCCGGCATGCTGGTTACGGTTCCTGTGCTCGCCATCCTACGTATTATTTTCGTAAACATCGAAAAAACCAAACCTGTGGCTTTTCTCCTGGGGCCGAAAGGAACCTCCAAACATTCGATTACATACAATAAGGTAAAAAACTTTTTCAGGATTAATAAAAAGGATAATTAAACGCTGATAGAACTGTTGCAATTTTTTCAACCTGCAGATTTCAATGTGCAAAATCACTACATTTGCCTGCATGAAAATTCTGATTATCAATGGTCCGAACCTGAATCTGCTGGGAAACCGTGAAACGGATATTTATGGTTCACAAAAGTTCGATGCTTACCTTGAGTTGCTGCGGGATACATTTCCTGAACACAACATCGATTATTTCCAAAGTAATGTTGAAGGAGAGATCATAAACAAACTTCATAGTGCAGATGGATCATATGAAGGTATCATTTTAAATGCGGCCGGATATACCCATACCTCTGTTTCTATTGCGGATGCTGTGAAAGCGATTGAAACGGCTGTAGTTGAGGTTCATATTTCAAATATTCTCAGCCGCGAACATTTCAGACATGTTTCATTGATTGGCCCACATGTGAAGGGAAGCGTGATTGGTTTCGGGCTCGATTCATACCGGATTGCTGTTCTTAGCTTCAGGTAAAATTATTTTGGTTTAAATCGCTGAACTTCCGTTTTCCTTTCAGAAAATATTCATGCACTACATTGCCTTTATAAACATTTGATACTTCGGTGATTGTTCGTTTTTTACGCTCTCTGGAGAGTTGGGGGATCAAGGCAAAAAATTGCCAATGCGCCCGTATCACGGCATAAAAGTCGCTCCAGCCTCCATCAACCAGGAACTTGATCGATGCGATGCCATCCAGAAAAAGGCGTAATATAAAAACAGGTACGATCCTTTTCGGAGGGAGATTCTTAAACATCATGATGTTGTTGTTCCGCATGTTGAGAAAGGTTTTCCTGGCCGATTTCTTTGGCAGGGTTCCGCCACCCACATGATATACTTTTGAACCGGGGCAATACATGATCCGGTAATCCCTGATCTTTGCACGCCAACAAAAATCAATCTCTTCCATATGAGCAAAAAACCGGTCGTCCAGGCCGTTCAACTCCGAATAAACCGAAGCTCTGACAAACATACAGGCACCGGTTGCCCAAAAAATTTCCACAATATCGTTGTATTGTCCCTCATCGGTTTCAAGAGTTTGAAACATCCTGCCACGACAAAATGGATAGCCGAATGTATCAATAAATCCACCTGCAGCACCTGCATATTCAAATTGCTGTTTATCATGCCAGGAGAGGATTTTAGGTTGACAGGCAGCAATACTTCTATCCGATTCCATTAGTGCAATAACCGGTTCTATCCACCCGGGCGTTACCTCAATATCTGAGTTTAGTAACACAAAATAGTCACTCTCAACTTTTGCAAGAGCTTCGTTGTAACCACCTGCAAAACCGCTGTTTGTCTCGTTTTGAATGATTTTTATATTAGGGAAGTATTGCTGGACAAAAACAACAGAGTCGTCTGATGAGGCATTATCGGCAACAATGATCTCTGCACCCTCGCTGTTTTTAATTACAGAAGGCAAAAAATCCTGTAGGAATTTTTTTCCATTCCAGTTGAGGATGACTACCGCTATCCTTGGTTTCATTGCTGTTTTCTAAATATGGTGGTAAAATTAGATAAAATCTTCAGGGTTAAAAATTTATTCCACAACTGCATGCAAATTTTAGGTTCACAGAATTTGAATACCTTTACATGAAGCGGAACATGAAAAATACGATCAACATAAGGTTTTATGAGGAATTGAATCTTTTTTTAATTCCACGTAAGCGGAAACGCCCTTTTGATATCGAATTCACAGGTAGAATAACCATTAAAGATCTGATTGAGGCACAACAGGTTCCACATACCGAAGTTGATCTTATCCTTGCCAATGGAATAAGTGTTTCGTTTAATTATATTCCTTCTGATGGCGACCGCATCTCTGTATATCCTGTTTTTGAATCTCTTGATATTTCCGGTATCACCCGGTTAAGACCTGAACCGCTTCGCGAACCAAAGTTCATCCTGGATGTACATCTTGGCAAACTCGCAAAGAAAATGCGGATGCTTGGTTTCGATTCATTGTATCGCAATGATTTTGAAGATGATCAGATCATTAAAATCGCATTGAAGGAACAACGGATCATATTAACTAGAGATATCGGTATCCTGAAGAACAGAAAAGTTACTCACGGTTTTTTTGTCCGGCCGGATCAGCCGGATAAACAGTTGGGCGAGGTGATCCGTCGTTTTGATCTGTACGGAAAATTTAAACCTTTGAACCGTTGCATTGCTTGTAACGGAGCAATTAAACAGGTCGACAAGGAGGAGGTGATCGACAGGCTTCAACCAAAAACAAGGAGATACTTCGAAAAGATATTTATCTGTTCAAGCTGTGGTAAGCTCTATTGGGAAGGTTCTCATTTTACAAACATGATGAAAAAAATCGAACAGTTAAGCTAAACTTTTTACGATGCGAAAAATAATATTATATGCTGCACAAAGCCTCGACGGATACATTGCCGAACCTGACGGAAGTATCGGTTTTCTTGATGTTTTTAATGAACCTGACGGAAGCGATCACGGATACGCTGAATTTATGAACACGATAGATACCACCCTGATGGGCAATAATACATATCAACAGGTGCTTGGATTCGATATGCCCTTTCCATATAAAAATCTTGAAAACTTTGTTTTTACACGAAATTCAGAAAAAAAGAGAGATGAAAATGTAATGTTTGTGAATCACGATCCTGTTCAATTTGTTGGCAAACTGAAAAAAGAAAAAGGTAAAAACATTTGGTTGGTAGGTGGAGATGAGATCAACACTTTGTTATTGGGATCAGGGATGATTGATGAACTTTTGTTGTTTGTAGCTCCGGTTTTTCTTAAAGAGGGTATTCCGCTTTTTTCGAATTGGCCCCGTGGGCTCAAAATCAATCCCTTAAATTCTGAAATATTTCCTTCACGCATCATTATGTTGCATTATCAAGTAAAGAATTTTGAAAGATAAAAGGCTGTCAAACATGAAAGAAGCACTGTTTTATTCGAGGGAAAATAATGCTGTTCGTTGTCACCTTTGTCCGCATAATTGCCTGATAGCGGAAGGGAAAAGAGGAATTTGCAGGGTCAGAAAAAATGTGAATGGAAAATTAATTGCCGAGACATTTGGCCAGGTCTCTGCCATTCATTTTGATCCCATCGAAAAAAAACCGCTTTATCATTTTTTCCCCGGAACTACAATTCTATCGGTGGGAAGTATCGGATGTAACCTGCAATGCAGGTATTGTCAAAACTGGGAAATATCGCAAAGTAATTGCGACGATTTTGGATTTGAACAACAGATAGCACCCGATGGAATTATCAGCAAGGCAAGAAGTCATCCGGGAAATATCGGTATTGCGTACACTTACAACGAACCGGCAATATGGTTCGAATTTATGTTGGAAATTGCACATAAGGCTAAAGAGGAGAGGTTGAAAAATGTGATGGTGACCAATGGGTTCATCAATCCTGATGCGCTTCGAAAAACATTTGAGTTTATTGATGCTTACAGTGTAGATTTAAAGGCATTCAATGAAGCTTTCTTCAAAAATCTGACCCATTCGCGGTTGCAGCCTGTTTTGGAGGCTCTAAAGTTGATCAGGATTTCGGGAAAGCACCTCGAAGTAACCAATCTGATCATTTCAAACCAAAATGATGATTCTGATGAATTCAGCCGGATGGTTAACTGGATTGCCGAAAACCTTGGCAAGGAAACTGTTTTGCATATATCGCGTTATTTCCCTTCCTTTAAGCTTCATGATCCCCCCACTTCCGAAGCTGTCATGCATCGGTTTTATGAATTGGCAAAGGAGAAACTTCAATATGTTTACACCGGAAACATGCGAACCCCGATGGGGCAGGATACCTTTTGTCCTGATTGTGGTTCGGTTACGATCACACGCCGGGGGTATCATACAGAACTTAAAGGTGTGGATGCATCGGGAAATTGCAGGTCATGTGGATTCACAATCATTCATCAACAAAATATCAATTAACATGAAAAATTTAACAGAAGCACCGAATATAGGGAAAACCCTTGCGGGAAAGTTGAACCAGGCCGGTATTCACTCATTGGATGAACTCAGGGAAACAGGTAGTGAAAATGCCCTGCTTTGTATCAGGGAATTCGATCAAAGTGCCTGCTTTAGCATGCTTTGTGCCCTGGAGGGAGCCATCCAGGGTATTCGTTGGCACCACCTTTCTGATGCGCGTAAAAACGAGCTGAAACAATTTCTTTATCACAATAACATCTCGATCGCACCGCTGGCCGGTTCAAAATGACATATAATATTTAAAAATTGCCATACGTTTTAATATCTTACCATGAACTCCCAATCCGATGAAGCGGTATCTGTTTTTGTTCATAATTTTTGCCAGTGTGCTGATAGCAATGGGTCAGGAAAAAATTATTATCGACAGTGAATTCAGGGGATTTGTTGCAGCAGGAACGATTTCGAAAGGTAATGTGCTGAACATGTATGAAGTTCTTCCCAAAAATTCCGATGAAAAACCTTTCAGTATTGAAGTTACCTATACTGGATCAAAATGTCATTCCGAATTAAGCCATATCAATATCTGGAATTCGAGGTTTCCGCTCATGTGGTATGCGATCGGTGAAAACGGCGAACGTTCCGATCCCATCATCAATCCTGATCCATCACAGCTTCAGGATCATACTACTTATCTTATTATGGATTTTCATTTTCACACCGATACTGTGTATGTTGATTTCGCAAAGTCATTTGAATTTCATGGTGTTCATCCCAATCCGGTTTCAGGCAATGCCAGGCTCAATTATTCAGCCCATCTTACAATTCCGGCAAACTACACTTTTTATGATATATACGGCAAAGAAGTGAAGAGAGGACAAACGGTATTCGATCCGCAGTTTAACGAACTGTTTGTCGATACTGAACATTTTACGCCTGGAACCTATTTTTTGAATATTGATTGCGAATGTGTGAATCAAACCATCAAACTGATACATTCAGGTTTTTAAAGGCTTACTCCGATCCATCTGGTAACTTTGCGTTAAGGCCTACATTTATATACCAAATGTCATCTTTATCCAGGTTGTTTACTTCTCCGTCGAAGTTAATATCTTCCGGATAAAATCCGGATTTCCCGCTATTTGTTGACCATCCGGGATTCAAATCGTCAATATTTACAACATTATCAGGATTGTTATCGCCAGCAGTCATTCCGAAAATCCCTGTTGTAACCTGTGTTTGTCCGTTTTGAAATGCTTTTGCAATACCATCTGAAAAATCGTAGCTGTAAATAGTACCTGAAAGCGTGAGCGCATTTGCCGACATCATATCAAGGTGATTTCGATGATGTATCACTGCAAAAAGCGCATGATCGACCGGTATATCAAAATGAAGAAGAGAAATTCCGTCTGTACCTACTACTGAGCCGTCCTTAAGCAGGAACGCAGCTTGCCGTGCAACCATTGTATTAGCAATTGCAGCATTAGCTGTGGGTGCATCTCTGAGCTCCAAAAGAATCCAGTCCACAATCTGTGCATTGGGAAGTGCTGATACGCTTTCAGAACCTGAATAATTCCATGGACTTGCATCGTAAGGTTGAGAGGTAGGGAAATCAGGAAGTAATGTCAGGGTGGTATTCATTTCCGAACCATTGAAAGGCCCTTGTAAAAAGAGTTTCAGGTCAAGATCAAAGCCAGGAGCAGGAATATTGATTGAATAATCTTCAACTTCACCATAAGTGAAAAGGCCGCACGATCCGGGCACTGTGTTGTATCGTTCAACTATCCGTAATCTCGTTATCCCAAAGGCTGCATTCACCGGCACTGTGATGCTGATATCGACAGTTCCTGGTCCAAACGTGCTGCCGAGGCTATAAGTTTCAGTAACATCAAAATCGCAACTTTGGTCCCAATCGATAAAAGCCATTACATTTTCGTTCCAGTTTCCGATCGAACCCACCGAGACTGACAGGTTGTAGGATTGCCCCTTTTCAACTTCTGTCGATATAGACGTATAATCTTCATACCCGTTTACTCCTCCGGTGCTATTGTTAATGGTATTGAACATGACATTGCTGATCCATTCCTCTGTGGGATTGGCTGATGATGCTTCACAATAAATACAACTGCTAATATTGATGTAGCCGGTTTTGGTTTCCGTGAAACTACCGGAGGCTGAAGTTGTTGTTAACGAAACATCATAAGAGCCGGGAGTATTGAAGGAAACCTCCGGATCCTGACTTTGCGAAGTGGTGCCGTTTTCAAATGTTGGAGAACCCGGTCCGGTAATACTCCATTGCCATGCATTTGGATTCCCGCATGAGAGATCGGTCAGACTGATGTTTTCACCGACAAATGCAAATGTGGGGCTGGCAGAAAAATCGGCAGCATTTCCCGCCGGATTGAGCTGAACATTCACAACAGTAGTGTTATGGTTTTGAACAGTGATACCATACATCACTTTTTCCTCGTAACAGGGTGCTGAAAAGCGAATATTGTAGGCTCCTGCATTCAGCAACCTGTGATAATTTCCTGTTGTTCCATCAGAATAAACCCACGAACTGTCACCATCAATCTCGTGGCTTCCAACATACACTTCGGCTCTGACCGGTTGGCCGCTAACCGCATCCGTAACGATTCCACGCACTCCATACAGACATTGCTCCATATAGTTAAGCAATGATCGCCTGTTATATTCCCAGTGTGCTTCCAGTTGTGAGGCTGGGATCAGTTTCGTATCTGATATTTCAATGGTTACCTCACGGCATTGATGAAAAAAGTTCATATAATCCTGCCGGCCACCATCAATCACATACCAGTCTGCTCCGTTGGTAATGCCATCGTCATAGCCGTTCATGTAGTTGGATGGTGAATGTGCCTGCGCCGTATCGGCATATTCATGACCTACATACTGCCACCAGTCGTCATCAGCGCAGAGATCGTGTTTATGGTCCCAGGGATAATTGAAAACTTCTGTTCCACCATGAAAATTGGCAGCCATCACAAAATGGCGGCTTTCGGCAAACTCCATAAAACGGTAAGTTTCTGGCTGTGTATTGGGATGAAGACCTTCCACAACATCCGGGAAATTGCGATTCAGATCATAGCTGTTGGCATTATATCGGGTTGCTCCTGAAAGGGTATTGTTGCCCCCATTGTAAGTGCCGTCAGGGTTGGCCAGCGGGTTGATAAAAATATCCATGTTATTCACCAGGTTGGTTACCCGTGGATCACTGCCGTAAGCGCTCAGTAATGAATCGATCAATCGCAACATCAGCACATAGCCGGTGGCTTCATCGCCATGTATGGTTGAGGTATATAGAAACTCGGGTTCTGCTTCATCTACACCAACATTGTCGGATATTCTTGCGACCAAAAGCGCACGACCATTTACACTGAGCCCGATAGTATCCACCTTGCACAACGATGGGTAATCATTTTCAAACTGATGCATCATCGAAACATATGCATCGTAGGTGGGATAAAAATCCCAGGCATCCACATTTTTTATCTGTTCAAAATCAGCCATGGGCGGGTCAAATCCTTCGTTGGGATGGGGAAGGAGATCAAAAGATAGTCCCAGGGATTCGAAAACCGTTAGTTCTTTTTCGTTGGCATAAGCAAACACGGTGTTGCCCTCCACATTGTCGACCGATACTACCTTTGTAATATCAGGCAATTGCTTGTATGAGTCGATGATGAATTTGAAATAGACTTCTCCGTTTTTCGCTAATTGATCCTGAATGTTTTGTGGAGATTGCAAAAATGCCTGTAAGCCTGTTGCCATAAGGGATAAAAGGAGGATGATTTTTTTCATGATAGAAAATAGTTGTTTGATAGCCTCTGCAAATTTAGGGATTTGGTTAAGAATTAAAAATGTGCCAGGGTGATGTAATACGAGAAGAGGTCAAATACCTGAAAATCCTGTTGAACGATTCCAGGGTGCATTGTTTTAGATTAACCTTGCCGTTAGTTGTAATATCAGTGTTAATACAGTAATTCCTACTCCAATAGAAAAATAGTCAAGTTTTAATTTATCCGTGAGGAATGGAATCTCAATCTTATTGATTCCGCCAATTATCAGACAAATAAATCCAATAGTATTAAAAACAGCTCTAACAAGTAATACCTCACGGTTAAAAAAAAGAGAATTATCTACAAGGGTCAGTCGGTTTACAAGTATATCTATATTCCAATCAACCGTGTACATGATCAATCCAATAAGGGCAATATTCTTTTTTATCGAGAGATAAATAAAAATCACCAATAAGAAAAAAACGGTATCATGGGCTAACTCAGCAATGGCCTCCAAATATGAATTGTCAAACTCAATAAATATACTGATCAAAAACAATGCGCCAAGGACCAGGATGGCTTTTTTGTAAAATATTTCTTTATATATCAAAACCAATAATTTGAGAACCTGATGTCAAACTCAAACGAGTTATACCATTACAATTGGCCATATGCCGGCTGTTTTGCGAAATTAATTTAAATGCTAATCTGCTTTGATATCACTAAACAAAATTTCTCGCTGATCCCACTGATTTGCGCAGAAAAACAGTAAAAATATCAGCGTTATCAGCGATATCTGTGAGAAAAATATATTGAGAGACTTTACCTGGTACATATGCGGATAGTCAATTAAATTTATATTGATTTTTAATATTTTCAAAGATAATGATCTTTTGTCATAGAAACCTTAACACGACCCTGGACAAAAT
>JAGQVF010000221.1 GCA_020438135.1 Bacteroidales bacterium
GTGATCAGCACAAGCCCGGTATTGGTATTTACAATGTCATCGCCGCTGAAGGTCCAGCCTGAGTCTGCTGTATTCACCTGTTCCCACGCACTGCCGTTGAAAAAGTAAAAACCGGCGTCATCGGTTACAAAAACGAGCAAGCCGGTAGCCGGTCCGGTAATGGCATCGCGTTCTGCAGCCGACATTCGGGGTATGAGTATCCCCCCGCTGTTCGATTTTACATCCAGCATGGCCGAAGGATCGGGATTCGAATTGTCGTTATTGATACCTACCTGGGCTTTTAAAGGCAGTATTGAAATGCAAAACATCATTGCAATTGCAAATAAAGTAACGGTTTGTTTCATATTGTCAGAATTTTAGATGAGTGAAACAGGAACTGAATAAACAATACCGGATTGAGAAAAATGGTAATTTTTTCATGCAGTAAGCAGCTTATGTTCCTTAATTGATGTATTTGTAAACTCCGTGGCAGAGTGGTCTACCTGAATTTTTTACAAACAATTGATTTTTGTTATTTGTTCAGAGAGCAGACTGAAATAGTTTTATCTGTTTCGTTGCAACATACAAAGTCCAAAAAGGAAACAACATTAGGTCGGACGGGCAGAAGATTGGTTCCTGTTTACCATATGCTTACTAATCTACCGTGCACATCCGAGGAAGGAAGTATTGTAAAAAAACGAAAACCATCACCAAAAACATAAATCGACACCGCATAATAAAGACCATGAATTTAAATCAATTATCTTTTTAATTACCGGTATCAAAACGACCGCTTCAAAAGGACAACAAACACACTCATTCACTATTGCTTAGCCACAATGGTAGTTTGTCCTTTTCATAACCACAAGATCAAATTAAATCTTAAAAGCTACCAATTCAATAAATTCATCAGCATCGGGATAAACGGAGAAGGCTTGTTTCGAAATGATTATTAAATCATCCATAAAAATGGGCTTCATTACAATTTTTTCAGGTTTTTCTTTTCCATCTAGTGTAATATACTCTTTTATAGCGGGATATTCACATAAGATATCAAACTGAAAATTATGCATCGTATATTTCTTTTGCTTTGACGATTCAGCAGTAGATAAATCAATGATCTTAAAATCAAACGCACTATTATCAGTGTTTACCTTAAATATAAATTCTGTATGTCCATAGAAATGCGTCATAAAAACTTCATCTCTTATTTTAAGGGCCTCAACATCAGAAATTCCCAATTTAAGCCCACCCATAATATGGGAAGGGTATTCTTTTGCCCACATTTTATTTAATTTGCTGTCGTATCCCGCACACAATATGGTTTTCTCCTTATCATTTTTGCTCCATGAGTAGGTATAAAGCATGCCATTATTAAATTTATTAAAGAAAACCTCCCCAACAAAATCATCATTTACGGGCCTGTCACCGAAAAACAGATATTGATCATCAACCAACTCGTTCTCAAGGTTGAGCAAAATAATTCGTTTATAATAACTCTTATCTTCTTTCAGTTGAATTCCGTAATTATCTTTAAAATAGAGAATATTGTTGCGCACGCCCAAAGGTTCCCAGAGCCTTGTGGCCAAACCTCTGATATCCCCCACATACGGTGTCTCCAGGTCAAACTTTTCAATATTCATTTGGTCAATATCTACCCGGATCAATTCAAACTGTTTAGATTTTTTCCGTCCGAGGGTATAATCACTCTGTATCACATAACAATAACCTTCATCAATGTAAGATGCCAATTTAGCACCGTTTTCATATCGGGATGAATTTGCGGTTTGTGACAATACTGTTCCATCCTCAATATTGATTCTATAAAATGTTGCTGTCACTTGTTCATAAATCAAACAATACCTGCCTGAAGGATCAATAGAAAGGGTTCTTTCATTCTCAGAAATATTTTTCTGGTTTTCCAGGTATCTTCTTTTTAGCATCTCTATTGAATACAATTTCTCAAGAGTCCAGCTATTTTGCAACTCCTTGTCGTAAAATTTATACGATTCATTAAAAACAACTCTTCCACCTTTTTTAGCGACGGTAGATATTTCCACAAGCACGCCCTTATCAGGCACCTCGAAGTATCGGAGGTAATTTTCCGATTTTTTCTCCAATTGCTCATATACTCTAAAATCCTGTGAGGAAAGGAAACTACTGATATACACAAGTAAAGCGGTGATGGTAATTTTTGTCATGATCTTCTTTCAACTTATTTGATAATTGAACTTATAAATGTTTATTATGCTCCGATACTCAATTTCCAGGAGCCGGCCGAAAGTACACCTTTTTTATTCCGCTGAAAAACAAAAAGCAACAAATAGTAATTTCGTCGGGAGAACAGCAGAAATTATTATTTCTTTATGATTTTACGCTGATAGACAGTACGGTCATCTGAGTCCAACGCTACAATTAAATAAACACCCCCCTTTAATCCGGCAACATTTATAGATTTTTTTTGTGTTCTCAAGATTTCACACCCATTTAGATCATACATAACAAAATACAGCGCTTTATCTGTTTCAATGTACAGATAGTCACCCACCGGAACCGGCCAAATTTTCAGACTGGGATAGAATCTATCTTGTATGGCATTGGATGTTGTAACGGTTAATATCGAAGTAGTTTGACAAGAATTGCCAGATATTGCTGTAGCAGTAACAGTTCCGGTTGCAATATCACCCCATAAAACGGTGATAGTATGATTATTGGGATTCGATGTTATATCGCCTCCTTCAACGATCCAATCATAATATACTTCGTTGTTAACAGGCACCGAATAAGTTTCCATAGAATCCGGTACTACTTCGGATGGGCCTTCAATATCGAAATTATCCGGGGCAGGTAATAATGTAATACTCAGTTTCACGATGCTGTCAGTGCCGCCAATGGATGTAAGCGAATCCACATACATCCCTTCCTCCGTAATCCACTGACCTCCAAAATATATACTGTCATTGGAACACAACTCCTCTTCATAAAAATAATTTGTACTCGGATGATTACTCACCCAACCGATTTGAAAATTGCGCGAGTATGCAATATCATCAAAGCCATCATCATTTAAATCTCCGTACGAAAATCTGTACGTATAATCGGAGCTAATTCCCATAACATCATAAGTATATGAAAAGTTCCCATTTAGATTTACTTTACATTTCAACTCTGGAGAACCATACATATCTGCCTCATTTAACCAAAGGTCGCACTTATCATCGTTGTTAATATCAAAGGACACATAAAGTTCATTTCCATCCGTTATCCACACTTTGTTTCCAAAGCCATTCCCATTGTTTACACTTTTAAGTATCGAACCATATGAATCATTAATCCATAACAGTTCCTTGTCTCCATCCCCATCCAGATCTGCCGGATCGATATAACCATACTGCGCACAATCTTCTTCATGAATAACAGAGTAGTACCCATTATTGATCCGGGCAACATACAACATGCTCTCATACATTCCGTTATATCCCAGGCTAAAATCAGAAAATACCAAATCAAGATTTCCGGTTCCAAACAGGTCAGAAAACCTGGCATGGACATTGGCATCGTAATAACCTGTAACCAAATGAATCTGGTTTTCAGCACCAAATTCGTAGTTTCCCTGGTTTTTTATCAAATACAGTCTTGCCCACGGCACATTATCATCATTCACTTCTTTTTTAACCAAATCAATATCCCCATCATTATCCACGTCGCCACAAATTAATGAACTTGAAGGGCCACTATTATACACTACCGTAGGATTTGAGAAATTACCCTCACCATCATTCAGATACTCATAAAGAACACTTCCCTTAAATCGAAACAAATCCAAATCCATATCATTGTCAGTATCAAACAAGGTTACACTTCCACCTCCGGTTATCAGGGTTATGGCTTCACTAAATGCACCAAATCCAAGACCTTTATACAGGTTCACTTTTGAACTGTTGTACGCCAAAATGTCAATAATTCCATCATTATCAACATCTTTAATAATCAATTCAAAAGAGTTATTATAAGGCAGGTCGGAATCTATAACATGAAATTCCGTAAAAATATCCTGCGCAAAAATAACTTGGATGCTAGCCAGGATAAGCAGCAGAGGTGTAAGGAAACTTTTCATGGGTTATAATTTTGTTAATAAGAGTCAAAATTAATCCTTTCAATCAAAACTTCAACAGAAAAATAAAATCTATTTTTTTAACCATACTGATGAATATCCCGAAAGTTAACCCCGGCCGGTTTGCAAACCGGAATCCAACCAGGGAGAATTGCGTATTGAATAAGACAACGCCTCTGACGGCTTGCAACCGTCAGATTATTCAGTAAGCACAACAGGATATTCATGTAACAAGCAACCAATGCTCCATAATTGATGTTATTTGAAGCCGGGTGATCCATGACAAAATCTGGAAAGTGGCCTTATTTCACTCATTCTGAATAATAAATCGATTTTAAAAAAGGTTATTTATCCATAAATCGGACTGCTAAATCTCAAACATAAGTATGAAGAAATTTACTTTCACCCTGTTAATCCTGGCCATTTTACCGATCATTGCATTTGCACAAAGTACCCGCTCGCATAAATACAATATCGGCATTGAAGTAAATGCAGGACATTCATTTCCTGCCTACAACAGCGATAGTCGCTGGAAAGGCACTTTTTACCCGGTTGGAGGTTTAAATGTTTTGGTTATGAACCGGATGGGGAAACGCTTCCAAAGTGAGCTGGGTATTGGCATTTCTGGGTTTGCCCTGAACAATCAGGGACCATACGATAACTATGTTTTCGATTTTGTTGTCCCGCAGATTTTCACAGGAATTCAATACTCGCAATCCAAGAGCCATCATTTGGAAACATTTGTACGCCTGAATTCAGGTATTCAAGCTGCCTACAAGGGTTCAACACTTGAGAATTTCAGCGAATACCAGGTATTGATCCAAAACAAGAATGCTTTAAATTTTTACCTGCAACCCTCGATCGGTTTGAAAAACAAATTTAACAAGCGGATAAACGGACACAAAAATTACCTGGGTTATGAAATTGGTTCCTATTTCAGAATGAACCTCTATAGTCTCGGCACCGCAACCTTTATTGAAGAGAACCATGTTACCACTACCTCGCCTTCAGGTAACTCCCTCGGAGTGTATTTCCGTATATTGCTTCCGGTGGGTAATAAAATGGTTAAACTGGAAAATAACCAGGAGCCCAAAGAACCCCGAACAAAGACTACCCGTTATTTGTAACACCTTGCCTTAAAAGCTAAACAGCGGATAAAAGGTCAATACAAAATGGCATATCGGCCCACTCACACCAACATCTCCAACTCCCCACACGGATTGCAACCGTCAGGATATTCAGAATCTGCCCCCTGCTGGTAAAAGCCCGGCCAGCCACTTAGTAGCCAAATACGGGTAGAATCAATTAACAAGATTTCAATTTGTATACGCTCAATATATGCCCTCAAATACGCCACAAGCATATCAACAGATCTAAAAACCACAATCTCCCAATTTTGGTTATTAAAAATTCCTGTAAATATAAACATGAACCTCCTTGGTGGTACCCACGATAAAATCACCATATTTATAAGACACGAGTTCAGAATCGGCATCTGCAGAGCCATTACCAAGGTTCACAGCATGTGCATCCACCCACACCTTGTCCTCAGAATTTCTGAGATTGTAGCCAACCAAAGTAGATTGGCGAATACCCTGCTCATTCGTTAATCCTGCAAAACTAAATTCTCCTTTGATAGGAGCCCCGCAAGGTTCCTTATAAATCCAGAAATTAAGTTCCTGGTTAGGGATGGGTTCATTGTCTTTGGTCAGCACATGCACTGTAGCCTTTATATTTACAGCAATTTCCGGCTTAACAGTGTCGTCGCACGGATCCTTTTCATTATCCTTTGAGCATGAGAAGGAGAGACCAAAAAAAAGGAAAAGGATCAGAAGGGCGGAAGAAATTTTCCAGGTTTTCATATTTACCAGCTTGTTTTTGAGAATAAATGAATAGTACCACAAATTTAAACTTTCTGAAATACAGAAAAAAATCAGACACAAAATATTCAATTTGCATGTATCCCCCTCCCGGCGAACTCTCCTGACTTCGCCGCCCGGAGTCCAAATCTCAGATTTACTCTATTCCTCCTCGCAGATGTAAGTAATTACCAAATGTTCCGGCCAGTGTCCCCACCGGCAATTCAACATCCATTCCCCGCTCATGATATGCCAACCGGCCACGTAATGGCCAAATGTTAGTAAAATCAATTTACAAGATTCCAATTTGCGCCTTATGTGCAAAAATTAATCAACTATTAGAGATTACGAACTATCAGAACAATCGATTCACCAATTCCTGCTTAGTGATTTCGAAATGGTTGGCAATATCATTCAATATATTTGACAAAGTTCCTATTTTGATGGGTGAATGATCAGGGATAGTAATGTGATGCAGACCATTTTGTTCTGTTGTTAGCCGGATATGGCTTCCCACTTGTCTGGTAGGTTTATATCCAAACTTTTTGAGTTTAGCTATAAGGGATTTCCCGGATATATTGCGCGGTAGTTTTGTCACGCTGCAAAAACCTCTTCTTTAATAAAATGCAAACGCACAACTTTGGGCGCATCAACATCAAAATGGCACCGTATGGATTCCCGGATGTTTTGCTTCAGACTTTCCATTGTTTCTCCTTCGGTAAATATCGAATGGCCGAGGGCTTTTGCCTCATATCCACCTTCCGGTGATTCTTCAACAACAAATATAATTTCCGACATTGTTTTTATTTTTTACAAAAATAACGAAACTATTTTGTCTTCAATTTCAGGGAAGTAAAAAAAA
>JAGQVF010000222.1 GCA_020438135.1 Bacteroidales bacterium
TAACCAACTGAGCTAAAGGGGAATATTGATTTTTTAAAGAACGTATTTCCTTTAAAGGGTGGCAAAAGTATAAATTATTTCTAAATAAACAATACATTTGCCGAAAAATTTAACATTTCCTGCCATTGGCTTTGCAGTTAAAACGCAGGATATTCCTAAATTAAAATTTTATTATGACAAAAGTTCTTGGCATTGGAAACGCCCTGGTTGATATCATGACCAAACTCAAATCGGATGAAACTTTATCCGAATTTAAACTTCCGAAAGGTAGCATGCAGCTTGTAGATTTAAATCTTAGCGAAAAGATCAACGAGCAAACCGAAGATCTTGAAAAACAGATAGCTTCAGGTGGTTCGGCTGCCAACACCATTCATGGATTGGCAAAATTGGGAATTGAAACAGGCTTTATTGGAAAAGTTGGAGATGATTTTTATGGAAAGTTCTTTGCTGACGATATGGATGCAAACAACATTACTCCGAATTTGCTCACCAGCACAACTTTAACGGGTAAGGCGATGGCATTGATCAGCCCGGATTCAGAGCGCACTTTTGCAACATTTTTGGGTGCAGCGATCGAACTTTCTGCTGAAGATTTAAAAGATGAGCATTTTAATGGGTTTGATTATTTGCATGTAGAAGGTTACCTTGTTCAGAATCATGATCTGATTGAAGAGGCACTGAAGCTTGCAAAAAAAGCCGGATTGAAAATCTCCCTTGATATGGCCAGTTTTAATGTGGTTGAAGCCAATCTCGGTTTCCTGAAAAAGGTGGTTGATCAGTATGTTGATATCGTTTTCGCTAATGAAGAGGAGGCAAAGTCGTTTACCGGCAAAGAACCTGAAGAAGCTCTTCATGAGTTTGCCAAAATGGTTGAAATTGCTGTTGTCAAAGTTGGGAAAAATGGTTCCTGGATCAAAAAGGGAGAAGAGGTATTCAAGGTTGATGCTATCCAGGCCGGCAGTATCGATACTACAGGAGCAGGAGACCTCTATGCCTCGGGCTTTTTATTTGGTTTGATCAAGGGCTATGATCTCGATAAATGCGGGAGGATCGGCTCTATACTGGCTGGAAAAACCATTGAGGTGATCGGACCCAAAATGGATTCTGCGAAGTGGTCGGAGGTTTCAGCTATGATGGAAAACCTCTAAAATGCTCTGAAAACAAGGGTAAAATATTAAATAAAGGATTGTTTATTAATTGCTTATATTTTTATATTTTTGCCCTTCGTTTTTTTGAACAAATATTTAAACATTTAAGGATCAACATACTATGAAGGTTTACCAAACGAAAGACATTCGGAATATTGCACTGGTAGGAGGGGCAAAATCCGGTAAGACCACACTGGCAGAGGATATGCTCTTTGAAGGTGGCAAAATTAACAGAAGAGGCACGATTGATGACAAAAACACTGTATCCGACTATCGTCCGGTAGAGCTGGAGCGTCAGAATTCAGTATTATCTACAGTTTTGCATACTGAGTTTAACGGCAAAAAAGTCAATATTATTGATACACCGGGTTTCGACGACTTTGTTGGAGAAGTAATTGCAGCACTTAATGTAGCTGACACCGCCGTGATCCTTGTAAATGCCCAAAACGGTGTGGAAGTAGGTACTGAAATTGCATGGCGAAACACATCCAGATTTGATACGCCTGTCATCTTTGCCGTTAATCACCTGGAACATGAAAATTCCAATTTTGATGAAACCTTCCGTCAGATGAAAACCCAGTTTGGTGCAGGACTGGCAATTTTTCAATATCCTGTCAATGCAGGTGTCGGATTTAATTCTGTGATCGACCTGCTCAAGATGAAAATGTACAAGTTTCCTGAAGATGGAGGCAAAGCAGAAGTTCTTGATATTCCTGACAGCGAAAAAGAAAAAGCTGAAGAAATGCATGCAGCCATGATCGAAGACCTGGCCTCAACGGATGAAGAGTTAATGGAGAAATTTTTTGAGGCCGGTACGTTAACCGAAGATGAAATGCGCGGCGCTGTTAAAGAGGGTCTTCGTACCCGTTCATTATTTCCGGTTATGTGTATTGGATCGAAGCACAACATGGGAGTAAACAGGTTGCTTGAGTTTATAACAAACAATGCACCAGCACCTGATGAGATGCCGGCAGTTAAAACAATCAAAGATAAAGAGCTGACATGCAACCCTGCTGATCCGCCTGTTGCTTTTGTATTTAAAACATCTATTGAACCGCATTTTGGAGAGGTTTCCTTCTTTAAGGTGTACGCCGGCGAAATCGCTGAAGGTGCCGACCTGGTAAATGCAAAAACCGATTCGAAAGAAAGGTTGGGGCAGATTTATGCAGTTAATGGCAAAAACCGCGACAAACTTGAGAAGGTTGTTTCAGGTGATATCGCAGCATCAGTAAAACTTAAAGAAACACCCACAAATACAACTTTAACAACTTCAAAAAATACCCAGGATGCAATACCGCCAATCGTATTTCCTGAGCCTAAATTCAGAATGGCAGTGAAAGCTCAAAACCAGGGTGATGACGAAAAGCTGGGAACAATTCTTTCAGCTATGCATAAAATGGATCAAACCCTTGTGATTGAATATTCCAAAGAATTGAAACAAATGATTCTTGGCGGACAGGGAGAATTGCATTTAAATATTGCCAAATGGCAAATCGAAAATCTTGATAAAATTCCCATTGAATTCATTTCTCCTAAAATTCCTTATCGCGAAACCATTACCCGGTCTGCAAAAGCCACCTACCGGCATAAAAAGCAATCGGGTGGTGCCGGTCAGTTTGGTGAGGTTCATATGATGATTGAACCCTTCCATGAAGGTATGTCATGGACAACTGAGTTTCCGGTTCGCGGAAGCGAAGAACATCCACTATCATGGGGAGGGAAACTGGTGATGAACAATTGTATTGTGGGTGGTGCGATCGATGCACGTTTTATGCCTGCCATCCTTAAGGGTGTTATGGAAAAAATGGAAACCGGCCCACTTACCGGATCCTATGCCCGCGATATTGTCGTGTATATTTATGATGGTAAAATGCACCCTGTTGATTCAAATGAGATTTCATTTAAACTGGCCGGACGTAACGCATTCCGTGAGGCTTTTAAAAATGCTGGTCCGCAAATCCTTGAACCTGTGTACGATGTTGAGGTCCTTGTTCCTGAAGATAAAATGGGTGATGTGATGACTGACCTGCAGGGCCGCCGCGCCGTAATCATGGGCATGGAAGCCGAAGGAAATTATCAGAAGATCAAAGCAAAAGTACCTTTGGCTGAAATGAATAAATATGCCACTGCACTTAGTTCACTTACCAGCGGTCGTGCTATGTATTCGATGACCTTTGCCGAATACTCAAATGTGCCGCCTGATGTTCAGCAACAACTTCTGAAAGCCTACGAGGAATCGCAGGAAGAGGAAGAATAGAGATTCCTTTAGGAAATAAATAATTAAACTGCGGTGGTTTCTTCTGATACCACCGCTTTTTTGTAAATTATAAAAAATAAAGGCTGCCCTTTGGAGGCAGCCTTTCTGAAGAAGACTTTCTATCTGGTAACTTGTAAAAAGTTCGTTATTGGGGTATCAGTGTAGTTTTAACTACATTTTCAGCTGCAAAAAGCAATACGACAAACATGATTACCAAAAACAGCAATACAAAATGCGGATCGACTTTTATTCCCTGTACCTTTTTAATTCCTGCCATTATATATTTCATAACACTGATTTCTCTTAAAATTATACATTCAAAATAGGAAGATGGGCAGTTTTTAATTTCGGTTGCGTTCATGGTGGTTTTTTTTTATAAAAAATGAACGCAACCCTTTATTTTAATTCAACATCTATGAAAATGTGTATGCAAATGAAATTTTTTCATAGATTAGTGGTTTTACTGTAACGATTTTCAGTAAAACCAATGAAGCGTCACAATATTGATGATATAATAAAGGGCTGTATTTCGGGCAAAAGGGCTTCTCAACAAAAACTCTTCGAAATATTTTCCAATGATCTGTTCGGGGTTTGTCTTTATTATTCCAGAGACTACACCGAAGCAGAAGATACGCTTCATGAAGGATTTATGAAAATCTTTCAGAAAATTTCTCAGTTTAAGGGAACAGGTTCTTTTGAAGGCTGGATGAAACGGATCATGATAAACACTGCACTGGAAAAGTACAGAAAGAACAACCAGATGTATGCAGTGGGTGATGACGAATACCAGTTAGAAGATGATATTGATCCGGTGAATGTTGTGGATGATCTGTCAGTGCGAGATTTACTTGATCTGATCAGAGAATTAACACCACAATACCGTATGGTTTTTAACCTTTATGCGGTTGAAGGATATTCGCACAAAGAAATTAGCGAAATGCTTGGTATTTCTGAAGGAACATCCAAGTCGAACCTGGCCAGAGCGAGAAATATATTACAAAAGAAAGTGAAGGAACATTTTTATATTTCATCCATTAAGGATGCTAAATGAAAAACGATAGTAAATATATCGATGAATTATTCCGTAAGGGGTTTGCAAGCTACAGCCAACAAGCTCCGGTGAATGCCTGGCAACGACTGAGCGATGATCTGGGAAAAAGCGGGAAGAAACAGGCGTTTGTATGGTTGCGATTGGCTGCAGCTTCTATTGTAATATTGATGGCTTTTGCTGCCGGTTACTTCTATGCGGTAAATTATTCAGACGAATCTCCTCTTGCGGAAGCCAATACTCCGTTGATTCATAACAATTTAAATATTGTTCAGGATGAAAGGGAAAGTGTAATCGATGGAAAGGGTGAAAAAATACCCTTTGTGTCTACTGATAAAGACCTTGTAGCTGAGCAGTCTGCCTCAACAATAAACAAAGGAATGAACAATGAATTGGCAGAAGAAAAATTACCTGCAGAGATTTTGCAATCTGATCTTGCCATGGAAGCAACAATCCAAAAATGGCAAAAAAATATAAAGAGTGAACTTACCAGGCTAAAATCAACTTATTTCGATGTTCAATTAATTGATCCGGGTATAACCGGGCCGGGTTTTATTTCACAAACAAATTTATTTTCTGAATTGTCGGTTGTTCCACAGCCAGATTTTACGGGTCATGAAGAAAGTTTATTTCTCGAAGATTATACATACGAAGATATGGTTCCATCCAATTCACAACGGCTGAAATGGACCATTGGTGCACAAATCGCGCCTACTGTTTCTTTTAGAGATATCAGTTTAAACTATGGTGACAATCCCACCCAACAAATGAAAAACGAACAACATCTGAATCAGTCCGAAGAGGCACTTAATGCTTATTCCGGAGGTTTGCAGGTGAATCTGGCAGTGTCGGACAAGTGGGGATTGCAATCTGGTATGTATTTTAGCCGGATTGGACAGGTTAACAATGATGCATTGGATTTTTCTCAAGATCAATCTAAAGGGAATATTGCTTATTCCATCAATACTTCTGCAGGTGCGGTTGATTTCGATTTTAATGCAATTGCTGCGGGGCCTGACAATACAGATAAACCATTGGATAGTTTGGCTACCTCTGGATTGGCTATGGTTAAAGTAACTCAGAATTTTGATCTGTTTGAAATTCCTTTTCTGGTAAACTATAAAATTATCAATAGGAAATTCTCATTAAATGTGGCAGGAGGATTATCGCCTGCTTATCTTGTTGATAACAACACCCGTATCGAGCTTAACAGTGAAACCTATGATGTTGGAAGAGCGGATAACCTCAACGACTTTATATTTAATTCGACCATTGGGGTTGGAATTGGTTATGAATTTATCCGAAAGCTAACTCTCAGCGTTGAGCCAACATTCAAGTATTCATTAAGCCCTATCAATAAAAATAGTGAGTTCGATTATCACCCCTACTATATGTCGTGGTTTACAGGCCTTAAATATACCTTCTGAAAATGCTAAATTCTTAACTTCCATTATTCCTGGAATAAAAAGATATTACCATCCCTTTCGGGTTAATTTAACAGGTTTATATATTAATTCTGTTGGTCTGTTATTCATTCATTTATAAAAGGATCCTCTCGCCTGTTTGGTTCAAGTAGTTCAGGTAAACTACTCCCTATACAAGAATTGTGGTAAGTGGAAAAAAAGAGACCGGAGATTACGCTGTAAAGTCCGGTCATGAAAATATATAGGGGAAAAGTAGTATACTATCTCCTCCTCCGCATGGGCAGCCTGCCTGAAGGTTTGCCACGGGTGCTGCGACCACGGGAGAATCCGTTACTTTTCTTGAAACTGTCGATGTAATAGGTTACACCAAAGGCCAGGTGTGTATAATAATCGAAGTTTTCGTTTTTGTTGAAGTCATCAAGTTTATCGTTTTGCGCTTGGCGGAGAGCCATATCCGCAGTAAAACCTATCTTGTCAGAGATATTGTAGTAAATTCCCGCACCTGCAAAATAAACGAACTCAGGAACGCCTGTGAAATGTTCATTCACAGCAGATTCTCCATCACGCATATCCCATTGCGTGACTTTAAATATGAATTGACCGACACCTGCGTAAGCCTCTATTCCAAAGTTGGATAAATTATTGGGTGAGATTAAATTGATCAATTCAATCCTTCCATGAAAATTGTATTCAACAATATTGGCTTCGAATGACATACCGCTTGCGTTTTCTCCCTTTAGCCCACCATATAATAATTGTCCTGAAATTCCGATTTTATCACTGAATCGTTTCGTTAAAATTGCACTTAGTGCAGGTGCGCTTTCTTTTGTTAGTTTACCTGTTATATCACTATCATATAAACTTAAATCACCAAAGAATGATGTAAGTCCTACGTTCCCGTTAATTGTCCATTTATCCCAGAAACTGGGTTTACCACGTCCTCCCCATGATTGTGAAAAGCAAGTCGACGGCGCAAACAGTGCGGCCAGCGACATAATAATTATCAGATTTTTAATTGACTTTTCCACG
This sequence comes from Bacteroidales bacterium, assembly GCA_020438135.1. Classification (GTDB taxonomy): domain Bacteria; phylum Bacteroidota; class Bacteroidia; order Bacteroidales; family JAADJA01; genus JAADJA01. The sequence continues at coordinate 6,907 of JAGQVF010000222.1, forward strand.
ATTGTAAGTTTTAAAAGTTTTTCCCCGTTTATTACCTTGATTTGTATATTGAATAATGTAAAAATTATTTGCTTGATTACCTTTACCTTCGCCTGATTAGGGGAGATTTCATCCCCAACCTTTTATAGTATCTCGTATCACGAGGTACATTGTTTATCTTGTAAGTTATTCCAATATTCAGATATGAATAATAGTCATCATCATTTTTGTTGGTTGAACCATCAATCCTGTCATTGTTCATACGTCTGCCCATCATTTGAATACTTATGTCAAAAGAGTTGGTTAATACATAACTGGCTCCGCCTCCGAATAAGTAAATAAATTCAGGGCTGGTTGATGCAGTTGTAACATCAGACTTGTTCGGATCTTCAAAAACCAGTTTTGTATCATAGGTAAACTGACCCATCCCCAATTTAACATAGGGAATGAACCGGGCGTTGTTTTCCGGAATAAACATATTAACAAGGTTTATTTCCAGATTTCCGGTAACTTCCTTAATGTTTGAAGTAAAGGTCGACTGTGAATTTGAGCCCGCCAGCTCACCCGTTAATATCTCTCCATGTAAAGTGAAGATGGGTGATATTTTTCGTGAAATTCCAAAACCGAATGCCCAGGAACCTTCTTTTGACATCTTTTCATTAAATTGCTCATCATACAAGCTAACGTCACCGTAAAATGAGGTCCGGCCTAAATTGGCATTGATAGACCAATCTTTTACGAGCTTTGACCAAAAACTGGGAGGTTTTCTGTACTGACCGAATGATTGATTTGAAATGATCAGGATGATTGCTATAAGCACAAGATTGCGAACAACCCGAAAGAAACTTATTTTGCTTTGTAACCTGCTCATTTTTGTTTTTTGCTTTAAATATGCACGAATTCGGTTACCAAGCTTGGTGCCAAAATGGATATATGTTTAATTATCAGTAATATACAAAGGCTATAAAAAGCAGGGTGGTTTTCTGAGATGAATATTGATTTTGGAATACTATTGAAACTATCACAAAATCAAATGGTTATCTCTTTTTTGGGGTTGTTGATAATTTTGTTAAAATCTCCGCTTTCGTAGGAATGGCGGAGATTTTACATTTTGAAAATTATATTAAAGATGCTTGATGCCGGAGCTAACAGCCACCTGCCGTAACTGTTTTTTTCGTTCGTTGGATCGGTATAACATTTACCGGTTCCGTTTGCGTTTTGATGGATTCGCCTCCGGACGTTTCTTCCATAAATTCTGCAAAATCAAGAGCCGGTTTTTCTGCTGATAGCATTGATTTGAGCGCTTCAACCTTGATATCTTCCGTTGTGGCAGTTACGAAACTATAACCACCGGCTAAAACCCTCATGTTTGAATATCCCATTTGTCGAAGAAGCATCCAGGGAGCATTGGCAGCCCGTTGATCCTCAGCAAATAATACAACAATGGTTCCCTGTTTCTCCCACTCATCAAACATGGCCGTGTTTTCTTTCAAAAGTATATCCGAAACCGGAATGTTGATGGCATCATCTAGGGTTCCCTTGTTAAACGAATAGGTGTTTCGCAGATCGACCAGGATAATATTATCGATGTTTTTTAATGTTTCCGGAGCGAGAACAAATTCCGGGTTATTGACTTCCTGCAGCATAGCTTCTACGGAAACCTGATATTTATATTCTGGCTTTCTGAATGTGATCAATCCAATCACCAGCACAAATACAAAAATGATCGAAACGATGATCAAACGACGTGTTTTTGTCAATTCCTTCATAGTGATTTGATTTTATTAGCAACCTCCTGCTGCTACTGTTTTCTTCTCTCTACGGATAATGGGAATATTCTCTCCCGACTGCTTATTGCTTACCTGTTCGGGGGCTCCCCCGCCGAAATACTGAGCGGCCCCTTTGCGAAACGAATAGAGGTCAAAAGCTTCACTGGCTGCTGAAGCCGGTGGTTTTTCAGGCTGCATGATCTGATCAAACCACAGGTTTAAGCCTCCTTCCATCACATACAAATTTTTGAAGCCAAGCCTTGTACTTAAAACCCAGGCCTGGTCGGCCTGAAGATCGCCATTTGAGAAAAAAACCACGTCCATGCTATTTTGATTCAGGTAGGGTTGCCAGTCATTTTTGAGCAGATCAGCGAGTGGAATATTTAAAGCGCCTGGCAGGGAATATGATGAATATTCTTCCACAGGCCTTACATCTATAAGCAGTATCGAAGGATCTTCATCGATCAGACGGGCTGCTACCATATCAGGTGGTAAAAACCGTGATTGACTCATCAACTCTGTCAGTAGTTTTTCCGGTGGAACCTTGTCTTCATTTTCCGATGAGGGTAAAATGACCAATCCAAGAGATACGAGAATCAATAAAGCGCCCAGTAAAAAATATGTTTTTGACATAATTTTGATTTTAGTAATTTACCGGTTTAACCCTTTTCCGGATCAAATTCGTAAAATAAAACGCAGCAACGGCCACAATCGTAAATCCCACAATAAAAATATTTGGTGAGATATTGAAATATTCGGTAATGGTTATATAACCCAGGAAATCACCGGCAAAAAAGCCGGTTCCTTCATACATTCCTTCCAGCCATGTAAATGTTTCACTGAAAAAGAAAATGCCAAGCATCAATCCAACGGTAAAAACCATCCCGTCGATCCTTCCGATACCAGCACCAATAAGACTTGTTCCGGGGCAATATCCTCCGCTTACAAATCCAATACCCATGACCAGTCCACCGACGATGGCTGCAGTGAGGTACGTTGGATGAATGTAAATCAGCGACAGATCGAGCCAACCGAAGTAGCCAAAATACAACAACCCGATCGCTGATGTAACGGCTGCTGTAAAAAATACTTTTAACACGGTGAAATCGTATCCGTAAAAAAGTCCGACAATTTTCCTGGAAGATGAAAATCCCGATCCTTCCATGATGAAACCGAAAGCAATCCCAATGGCAACGGCAATTACATTGTTCCATGTGTCGGGAATGATATCGAGTGGAATTAATGGTCCCATGATCTTAATGTTTTAAATCCAAAGTTTTCTGAAAAAATAAGCAAACCCGTAAGCCGATCCGAAGATGGCCATCATCGTAATAAATCCGCCCAGCGACAACACAGCGGCTCCGCTTAGGGCAGCGCCACTTGTGCAACCCCTTGCAATTTGAGAACCGACTCCAAAGAAAACGCCACCGATCAGTGCAAATACCAACCTGCGTCGAATGCTGATCTTCGGATTGTGTTCCGTTTTAAATTTTAACCTGCCGGCCAGGGCGCCCGAAAGGAAAGCGCCGGCCAAAACACCGATCACTTCAAACACCAGCCAGGTATTCATCGGATGCAGATCGTCGCTGATAAATTTGCTGTAATATGCCGACTCTTCAGCATGTTTGGGAGCTACTTTGTCCACTGCAGCCACCACTGTGCTCTTGGCTGCACCGCTGGCACCCAGTCCGCGACCAGTAATATAAAAGGTAGCCAGCAATATTAAACCGAGCATCACCCCACCGAAATAAGGATTAAAATAGGTTGTGCTCCGATCATGTGTATGTTTCATTTTTTATCGTTTTACT